>JBFWIL010000061.1:0-12235 GCA_050256015.1 Mangrovibacterium sp.
AGCGTTACCTGAAAACCAAGCGTGACCGGATGGGCCATTACCTGCAAAAATTCAAATACGATTAAACGGAACGGTTTCCTTTTCGGATTTGGTGCTTAGCTTATGATGAGAATCAGGAAAGGGAAACCGGAGTTCGCGTACAGATATGAATAGAAGGTGTTTTTGCAGGTAAGCAAACTGATAATTGCAGTAAACGTCGGTAAAATCCGCCCAAACTTCGATTGAATTGTGAATAGGGCAACGTGTGCCCTTATTTTGCTGGTAAATTATTACCAGTCATGAGAACCACACGAATTCAAATTTTATTGCTGATCCTGTTGTTGGTTGCGGCCGGTCCCATGGCCGCGGGACAACCAAAAACATGGACTTTGGACGATTGCATTGATTACGCGTTAAGCCAAAACATTGATGTAAGAAAGTCTGATCTTTCCACGCAGACGAATGAACTGAGTCTGGAACAAAGTAAGGCCAATCTTTTGCCTTCCCTGGAAGGTTCGGTAAGTCACGATTTTAGCTGGAGTAAGGCATACGACTCTGAATCCGGACACTACGGGAGTCTCGACGGATCAAACAGTTCCAGCTATTCACTTAGCTCGGGGATAAGTTTGTTTAAGGGGTTCAAACTGAAAAACAGCATCAGGCAGGCACGGCTAAACGTGGAAAGCAGCAAATATTATGCGGAATCCGTGAAGGAATCCGTGGAGCTGAATATACTGGATGCTTACCTTCAGATTTTGTATGCCGAAGAGAGTGTAAACAATGCCCGGGAGCAGATAGCATCGACCACTGAACAACTGGCTTTTGCAGAAGAACGGCTAAAAGTTGGCGTTATTTCAAAAGCCGATTATTTGCAGATCAAGTCGGAACTGGCTTCTGAAAAGCATACCATGGCGAACGAGCAAAGTACCTTGTCTATTGCCCGTCTGAACTTGATGCAGCTTATGGAATTGCCGGTTGATGATGCTTTTTCCGTTTTTTTCCCCGATTTGACTCATCTGCTTGAAATTAAAGGAGAACTGATTGCCGAAGATATTTACAGGCAGGCACTTCAGTATAAACCGGAAATCAAACAGGCTGCTCTTTCCCTGGAAAGTGTTAAGCTGGATGAAAAACTGGCGCGTGCCGACCTGATTCCCCAATTATCCTTAAGTACCGGACTGAGTACCGGATGGTCCAGCGAAATCAATGGAGCTGGTTACACCAAACAACTGAATAATTCCATTAAACCTTTTGCGGGAATTACCCTTTCCATCCCCATTTTCAACAACAAGCAGGCTCAGATTACTCTGAAACAAGCCCGGATTTCGACCAGCGATGCCGAGCTGGATGAGATTGATGTTAAAAACGGACTCCGCAAGGAGATTGAACAAGCCTGTGTGGATCTTGAAACGGCAAAAGCCCGGTACGAGGCCAGCCAGGGACAGTATGAGGCAGCAACAGAATCCTATCAGGTGGCGGAAGAAAAATACGAACTGGGACTGATCAATTCCGTTGACTTTCTGAGTGTGAAAACAGATCTGATTACTTCAGAAAGTGAATTGGTCCAGGCCAAGTATAATTTTATTTTCAGCAATAAAGTTGTCGATTTTTATAAGGGTATTCCTATAAGTCTTGAAAATTAAACAGCAAAATATCATGAAGAAAAGAATTATTATTGCACTTGCTGTTGCCGGGGTTATCCTGGCAGGCATCTTGTTGTCCGGTCTGCTTTCAAATGCGAAAAACAGTATTCATATGGAAACGGAAAAAGTAGGCAGGGCCACGATCAGTAACATCGTAACGGCTACAGGAACCCTGGAAGCTACGGTTACGGTAGAGGTTGGAACTCAGGTCTCCGGACAGATCAATAAAATCTATGTAGATAACAACTCCCTGGTTAAAAAGGGACAGCTGATTGCCCAGCTGGATACCCAGGCCCTGAGTTCCACGCTGGAACAGAGTAAGGCTACCCTGGATCAGGCCATGGCCGAATACGAATATCAGAAAGCCAACTATGAACGCTACAGTCAGCTTATCAAAAAACAGCTCATCGCCCAGACCGATTTTGACGAGGTGAATTATGCTTATAAGACGGCGATTGCCAGTCTGAATTCAGCCAGAGCCAGCTATAGTAAAAATAAAACCAACCTGGATTATGCCTATATATATTCACCAATAGACGGAATCGTGCTGGAACGCGATGTGGAAGAAGGCGAAACGGTAGCTGCCAGTTACAGTACCCCCACATTATTTACCATTGCCAACGATTTAACCCAGATGGAAATTGAGGCCGATGTGGATGAGGCAGACATCGGTCAGTTGCGGGTCGGCCAGCGGGTGGAGTTTTCCGTGGATGCCTTCCCCGACCGGACATTTAACGGGGAGGTTATTGAGATCAGACTGATGCCCGTGGAAGAGTCTAATGTGATTACTTATACGGTAGTCATTGATGCGCCCAATCCGGATCAGATTCTTATGCCGGGCATGACGGCCAACGTAGAGTTTTATGTTACTGAGAAAGCCGACATCCTGGTTATTCCTTACCAGGCCCTGTTTTTTAGTCCGGATGCACCTGCCTTGCTTGCTTACAGGGAAATGAACCCTGCTGTGAAAGTGAGTTTTCCTGATGAGGAAACGGGACAGCAGGATGCAAATACCAAAACTGTCTGGGTGAAGACGGCCGATGCCATTTTCCCGCAAAAAGTGGTCGTGGGGGAAACCGATGAAATTAACTATGAGTTGCTTTCCGGTCTTGAGGAAGGAACAGAGCTGATCGTATCCATGTCAGTCTATGCCGGGAAAAAGGAGATGCCTGCTGAAGCCGCGGCACAGAGTCCGTTTATGCCCACTCCTCCGGGAAGCAAAAACAAAAAATCGAAATAAGATGGGAAAGAAGATTATTGAGATAAACGATTTACGCAAGGTGTTTCATGTAGGAGAAGTTACGGTTCATGCGTTGAGAGGCATTAGCCTGGAGATTGGAGAGGGTGAATTTGTGGCCATCATGGGAGCCAGCGGATCGGGAAAGTCGACCATGCTGAATATTCTGGGCTGTCTGGATAAACCCAGTGGGGGAACGTATCTTTTGGATGGGGTCAGTACCGGAGAGCTGAGTAAAAATGAACTGGCCCGGCTGCGCAACCAAAAGCTGGGGTTCGTGTTCCAGTCCTATAACCTGCTGCCCCGGACTACTGCCCTGGAGAATGTGGAACTACCTCTGTATTATAACAGCCGGGTGAGGGCGAAGGAAAGGCGGGAGCGGGCTGTGGAAGCTTTGGAAGCCGTCGGACTGGCCGACCGGATGGATCACATGCCAAATCAGATGTCTGGCGGACAGCAGCAGCGTGTGGCTATTGCCCGTTCGCTGGTAAACGATCCCATGGTTATACTGGCCGATGAGGCGACGGGAAACCTGGATACGCGAACTTCCTACGAAATTATGGCTCTGCTTCAGGAGCTTAATGACCGGGGCAAGACCATCGTTTTTGTGACGCATGAGAGTGACATTGCCCGTTTTATGAAGCGGAATGTGATGTTTCGCGACGGACATGTGATCCGCGAACAGCTGGTGACCGAACGCCTTAATGCCTCGGAAATGCTGAAGGCCTTGCCTCCTGAGCAGGAGGAACTTTGACCGGATGGGGCCGTTCATATGAAACAGACATAGCTTGCAAAAACAAGGGAAAGGGATGATTAATTTGGCAATGCGAAGCGGAGCAAAATCGAGATTCACAATGCTAATTTAGCAAAAGAGAAATTCGTGAAGAGAATGCCATACCGTTGCGAAAAATAAGGAAAGCAAGCTTGCCGGATATGGAAGCAGTAATCAATGTCTTATGAAATATATACACGTATGAACTATTCAAATACCATTAAAATTGCACTGAATGCCTTGAAACGGAATAAATTCAGATCTTTTCTCACCATGCTTGGCATTATTATCGGGGTTGCTTCGGTCATTGCCATGCTGGCCATTGGTCAGGGGTCGAAAAAAAGCATTCAGGACCAGATGTCGTCGATGGGAACCAACATGTTGTTTGCCATGCCGGGCTCCGAGAGGCGGGGCGGAGTGCAGATGAGCCGTGAAGATATGCAGACCATGAAACTGGAAGATGTGGATGCTATCCGGGAACAATGTACGGCAATCAGTGCCGTTTCTCCCGGGGTAAGCTCAAGCGGGCAGGTCGTTTACGGGAATAATAACTGGCCCACAACCATTTATGGGGTTGATAATTCGTATCTGGGTATCCGAAAATACGAAGTGTCTGAAGGGCGCAATTTTACCCGGAAGGAGATCAGGACTTTTGCCAAAGTATGCCTGATTGGCCAAACGCTGGTTGAAAATCTGTTTCCCGACGGAGCAAGTCCTATTGGCCAAACCATCCGTTTCGGCAGTATCCCCCTGAAGGTTATCGGTGTGCTTGAGGAAAAGGGACAAAACAGCATGGGGCAGGATCAGGACGATCTTATGCTGGCACCGTATACCTGTGTGCAGAAACGTATTCTTGCCATTACCCATATTCACAGTATATATACTTCCGCTGCCTCGGAAGAACTGAATGAACTGGCCATTGATCAGCTTACGGAAACTCTGCGCCGGCAACATAAGATCCGGGATGAAGAAGAGGATGATTTTCGCATCATGTCCCAATCGGAAATGGTACAGACCTTTTCTTCCATTAGCGATGTGATGACCATCCTGCTGGGAGCCATTGCCGGTATTTCCCTGCTGGTTGGCGGAATCGGCATCATGAACATCATGTATGTTTCGGTTACCGAGCGCACCCGGGAGATAGGACTTCGTTTGTCGATCGGGGGGCGGGGCAGTGACATTCTGACCCAGTTTCTGATTGAGTCTATCCTGCTGAGTGTGGTCGGCGGAATCATCGGGATTCTGCTGGGCATTGTTTCCTCGCGGATGGTTACCACTTTTTTGAACTGGCCGGTGGTTATTCTGCCCTTGTCGGTTGTTTTCTCCTTTGTCGTATGCACGCTGATCGGTGTGTTTTTTGGCTGGTATCCGGCCCGGAAGGCAGCCGGACTGAATCCGATTGATGCTTTGCGCTACGAATAGACTGACCTCGGCGTCTTCGGCCGAAAAGGCGGTTGGGTCAGGCTAAAATACCTTATCTTTGATTGTTATTTGTAAACAAAAGCAGTCGTGAGGATTTTTTTTCAGAGTAATAAGCAACTAACCGTAGCCTTGCATCTGCTGGCGTGGGCCTTTGTGGTAATCATTCCGCAATATTATCTGCTCCGGGTATACGGGGGAGGAAGAGACAGTCACTTCATGTGGCAGTTTTACGTAAATACACTGTTGTATGGAGTCGTTTTTTATCTGAATTACCTCTGGCTGGTACCCCGGCTGTTTTTCCGGGAGCGTAAACTGAGTTATGTGTTTGGTGTCGGGCTGACCATTTTGCTGGCCTGTCTGCTGCTGTACCTGATTAACGACTGTCTGTTTTTTGATCAGGAACGGGAACAACTGATGGACCGGATAATGAAACAGCTTAATCCGGGAGGGGAGGTGCACAAGCCTCCCCGTCAGCTTCGCGTTTTCAATTATTTTTACAGCTCGCTGCTGATATGCGGATTTTCCCTCGGGCTGGGGGTGTTGGAAAAGCTGGGACAGAATGAAAAACAACGCAAGGACCTGGAAAAAGAAATGCTTAATTCGGAACTGGCTTTTCTTAAAAACCAGGTCAGTCCGCATTTCTTTTTCAACACCTTAAATAACATTTATTCGCTGATTGGCTATGATGCGGAAGAGGCCCGGCAGGCTGTGCTCCGGCTTTCGAAGTTGATGCGTTACATGCTTTATGAATCGGAACAGGGTGGCACCCGCCTGAGAGATGAGGTTTCTTTTCTGAACAATTACATAGACCTGATGAAACTTCGCCTAAGCGAAAAGGTCAGACTGACGGTTGTCATGCCCGATAATATGCCCGACATGCTGATCCCCCCCCTGCTGTTTGTCCCTTTTGTGGAGAATGCGTTTAAACACGGCATCAGTTACCGGGAACGTTCTTTTATTGAAATCCGGATGGAGGTAAATGCCGGCCAAATCCGGTTTATTGCCAGAAACAGCATGAATCCGGGAACGCATACCGGAGATTCCCATTCCGGCATTGGTCTCGAAAATGTGAAAAAACGACTTTTTCTCTTGTTCCCCGATACGCATAAGCTGATTATCCGGGAAGCCGGGGCCGAATATGATGTGGAATTGTTGCTTGATGTTCATCCTTTAACCAGATATGACCATGATTAAAACTATTGCCCTGGACGACGAACCCCTGGCCTTGAAACTGGTGGCCGACTATATCCGGAAAACACCTTTTCTGGAGCTGATCGGTAAATTCGACAATCCCCTGGATGCCATTGATTATCTTGGAGAAGATCCGGTGGATCTGGTTATTCTGGATATCCAGATGCCCGATTTGTCGGGTATTGATTTTACCCGTACCCTGCAGGATGGCACCAAGGTTATCTTTACTACGGCCTATGAGCAATATGCCCTGGAAGGCTTCCGGCTGAATGCGGTGGATTACCTGCTGAAACCATTCAGCTACCAGGAGTTTCTCACGGCCGTTCAGAAAGCGCGGAAACTGATTGAAATGGAAAGACCGGCAAGTCATACCCTGGAGGTTAAAAATCAGTTTCTTTTCGTCAAATCGGAATACAAGATCAGACGGATTAATTTTGAAGAAATACTTTACGTGGAGGGACTGAAAGACTATATTAAGATTTACCTGGTGTCCGAACCCAAGCCCATTCTTTCGCTGAATACCATGAAGGGGCTGGCGGAGAAGCTTCCTTCCGGACGTTTTATGCGGGTGCACCGGTCTTATCTGGTTAACCTGAACCGGGTCAGTACTATTGAACGGGGGTGTATCCTTTTTGGGAAAACCCGTATCCCGGTGAGCGATCGCTATAAGGAGAAGTTCCAGGAATTTCTCGACCGTAATTTTATGTAGCGTGCCGGAACTTTCACACAATCTGATTTTAAACCGGCTGTTGCGGCAGGAAAACTGCCTGAAAGCAATTGTTGTTCCTTTCTCTTGCCGGTTCCGGTGATAGATGTTTCGGGTCAGATGTGCCGGAGACCATATTCTTCTGTATCTTTGTAGAATAAATGGCTTTGGATAAACACAAAAGGTATAGACTATGAGCGGAAAGGATCTTCGCAGTGGTTTTATGGGTACCCCGGAATTTGCAGTGGCCAGCCTGCAGCAGCTGGTGAAAGGAGGGTATCGTGTTGTGGGGGTGATTACAGCTCCCGATAAACCGGCCGGGCGGGGGCGTAAATTGCATGAACCGGCAGTTAAACAATTTGCCCGGCGGGCCGGGCTGCCTGTTCTTCAGCCGGAAAAGCTGAGGAATCCGGATTTTCTGGCTCAACTGGATGCCCTGAAGGCCGACTTGCAGGTTGTTGTGGCCTTTCGCATGCTGCCCGGGCAGGTCTGGCAGATGCCCCGGCTGGGGACTTTTAACCTGCATGCTTCCCTGTTGCCGCAGTATCGCGGAGCAGCGCCGCTGAACTGGGCGGTGATCAACGGGGAAAAGGAAACCGGCGTGACGACTTTTCTCCTGGATCATGAAATTGATACGGGAAAAATTCTGTTCCGGGAGAAAATTCTCATTGGAGAAGACGATACCGTTGGCGATGTGCATGACCGCCTCATGGAACTTGGTGCCGGCTTGGTTGTCCGGACCGTTGAGGCCCTGGCTGCAGGAAATTATATAGCTCTGGACCAGGAAACATTATGCAGCGAGCCATTGAAGCCTGCACCCAAAATTTACAAAGGGGACTGCCGAATCGACTGGTCTGCATCCGGCGGGCAGATCCGGAACCTGATTCGCGGATTAGCTCCCTGGCCGGGCGCCTGGACCGAACTGTCGGGTGAGGACGGCCAACGAATGACGCTGAAAATTTACGGAGCCCGGCTTGAACCCGCCAGCGGTCTGATTCCCGGAACCATACGTACCGACGGGAAGGAGAAGCTTGGTATTGCAGCCTCCGACGGCTGGCTGAACTTTACCGATATGCAGCTCTCCGGGAAAAAACGCATGTCGCCCGCTGCTTTTCTGCGGGGATTTCACGGCATCGGAAAGTACCGGGCTGTAATCTCCTGATAAGGCGACATATTTCCTGTTTAAACAGATTTTTTCTTAATTTAAAGAACAGAACCCAAGTTGTTCTTAACGCGGGCGTTTATGACGCAGGTAAATTACGGTGCCGGCGGGGGGCATTTCTTTCTTATCCATCCGGTTCCTTCTAAGCAGCGGATTCAGTTTAATGCCATAGACCTGCGAAACATAGTGCATGGTTTCTCCGCTTTCAAGTACATGTGTTTCTTTTCCCCGGGGCGTTTTACGTGTCTTGCGCTCCAGGTAAAGGATTTCATTTTCCCTGGGCACATAATCGTAGGGGTAATCATTGTAGTGATAGAGTTCCCACGTTTTCAGCCCAAACCTTTTGGCAAGATTGACCATGGAGTTCCCGGCTTTTACCACGATGGTTTTTAGTCCGTTACGCAATACAACTTCCTGGCTTAGGAACGGGTTGACAAGTCCGTTTACCCTTGAGCCCCGGCCAGAACTGAACCGGCCTATCTGCCCTATATCTGCAAGCTGATCATACCGGTACAGCTTGTTCTCTTCAATGATGCGGATCAGTGACTCGGCATAATGTGGATTGGTGGCATAACCAGCCTGTTTCAGTCCTCTGGCCCAGCCTTTGTAATCGGTAATCTTTAACCGGAACAGCTTGCTGTAGCGTGGGTTGGCCGCCAGGAAATTGCTGTGATCAATATACGATTCTTCTACCGAACGGTAGGCCCTAAAACATTCGTTGCGGGAATCATCATCATGAAAGGTACGTTTCCCGGTCCAGTTGCTTTTGCATTTGATGCCGAAATGATTGTTCGATTTCCGGCTGAGCAGACTGTTGCCGTTGTTTGATTCCAGACAGGCCTGGGCCAGTTTTATACTGGCAGGCACACCGGTTCGTTGCATCTCGATAATGGCCAGTTCCCGGTATGTTTCAATATATTTTTTTCGCGACTGGATCCGCTGGGAAAAAGAAATCTGAGAGACCAGAAACAGGATCAGGGTATAGAGGACTTTGCTGCTCATTCTAATGAATTTTTAACAAAAATAAGAAAAGTGCCAGAAAGGCCATGGTAAAATGTCTGGCTGCAACAGAAAAGGACCCCGTATATTCATGTGAAAAGGGCTTTGACGGTTGCTAAGGACGTTTTCCGGTATTATGCACGGCGGAATTAATGTATCTTTGAGAAAGAATCAGGTAAATATGGAAATCAGGGAAATTCAGATTATCGTTCAATCTTTTTCCGGAGCTGAGGAGCTGGGTGAAGAAGATGCCCGGCTGGTGAGGGCGGCGCGCGAGGCCACGGCAGGGGCTTATGCCCCTTATTCCGGGTTTAAAGTCGGGACGGCTTTGTTGCTTGGAAACGGTGAAATTGTTACGGGCAGTAATCAGGAAAATGCAGTTTTTCCGGCCGGAAGCTGTGCCGAGCGTAGTGCCCTGTTCTGGGCCCAGTCCAACTTTCCGGATCAGGCCGTGCGGACAGTTGCCGTAACAGCTGTCGACCGTTCGGGAAGCCGTGCGGTTAATTCCAGTCCCTGCGGTATATGCCGCCAGGCGCTGCTGGAAAATGAGTTCCGCTTTGGAAAGCCTATCCGGATTCTGCTCGACTGCCGCGACCGCATCGATCTGCTCAGCGGGATTTCTGCCCTGCTTCCGCTGAGCTTCGGTCCTGGCGTTTTGGGGTAAACTGTCGTTCCGACAGTTTACTCCCGGAGTTCTTTTAGTTGGATCAGTGTATCCCAGATGGGGTCGCCCTTGGGCGGGGCGGCCACCATTTTTACGGGGACTTTTTTAACCGGATGAATGAACTCCAGCTTACGGGCATGCAGGTGAATACCTGCGTCCGGGTTGCTCCGGGGAGCACCGTATTTCAGATCGCCTTTGATGTGGATCCCGATGCGGGCCAGCTGTGCCCTAATCTGATGATGACGGCCGGTATGCAGGTCAACTACCAGCAGGTGATAGTGGTCCAGGCTGGCTATATGCCGGTAGGAAAGGCTGCAAAAACGGGTGTCTTTCTTCGGCTTATCGGTTACGAAACTTTTATTTTTTGTTCCATCCTTCCGGATATGCCCTTCCAGAGTGGCTTCCTCCTGTTCCGGCAGTTTATCCACCACCGCCCAGTAGGTTTTTTTGATGGCATCTTTGTCCCGGAAGAGTGCATTCAGCCGGCTCAACGCCTTACTGGTGCGGGCAAACAATACCACTCCGCTGGTGGGACGGTCCAGCCGGTGCGGCGAGCCCAGGTATACTTCCCCGGTCTTGTTGTACTTCTTCTTAATATATGCTTTGACCGTGTCTGTCAGTGGTTCGTCCCCGGTTTTGTCGCCCTGTATTATTTCGCCGCAGGCTTTGTTTACCGCAATAAGATGATTGTCTTCGTATATGACTTGCAATGGGAGAGGGTTAAAGGGGAAAAACCTAATACTGTTCTTTTTCGCTTGGAAAATCGCCCGACTTTACATCTTCGATGTAATGGTTTACGGCTCCTTTGATCTCGGTGGCCAGGTCCAGGTAACGGCGTAAAAAGCGTGGGGAGAACTGCCTGGATATACCCAGCATGTCGTGAATAACCAGAACCTGCCCGTCCACCCCGTTTCCTGCTCCGATCCCGATCACCGGGACGGAAAGACGTTGAGCTACCTCGCTTCCCAGTTTGGCAGGGATCTTTTCGAGTACCACAGAAAAGCAACCTGCCTTTTCCAGTAGCATGGCGTCTTCCATTAACTTGGTCGCTTCTTCCTCTTCCCTGGCCCTTACCGTATAAGTGCCGTATTTATGAATAGACTGCGGCATCAGTCCCAGATGCCCCATTATGGGAATGCCTGCCGAAAGGATCCGGTCTACCGATTCGATGATTTCCTTTCCTCCTTCAATCTTGATGGCATCGGCAGCTGTTTCCTTCATGATACGGATGGCTGAGCTCAGGGCTTCCTTGCTGTTGCCCTGGTAGGTGCCAAAAGGAAGGTCAACCACCACCAAAGCCCGTTTGGTTGCCTTAACCACGGATGTGCCGTGATAGATCATCTGGTCGAGGGTGATGGGAAGTGTGGTCTCGTTCCCGGCCATTACATTAGAGGCCGAATCGCCCACCAGGATGACATCGATGCCGGCTTCATCCACCAGACTGGCCATGCTGTAGTCGTAACTGGTCAGCATGGATATTTTTTCTCCCCTTGTTTTCATTTCCTGCAGGACATGCGTGGTGACCTTTTTTATTTCATTGTGTACTGACATGATTTAGGTTTTTTGTGCATGCAAAGATACAGATAGAATCTGGATTGTGACCACAACTCCCACGAAAATGCCGGCTGTCTTTTTGTCATTTGTGCTGTCAGTTAGCAGGCTTTATTTTCTGTCTTTGTGTCAATTTTGCATTTGCAGCTAAAGGAAGCCGCTTGGCATAATCATTGATCACTTCTTCCCGAGTTTAGCATACTGAAAAACTTTAAAAAAAGATAAAATGGGAAAAATTATTGGAATCGACTTGGGAACCACCAACTCGTGTGTGGCTGTGATGGAAGGCAACGAACCCGTTGTGATTCCTAACAGTGAAGGGAAAAGGACAACTCCTTCGGTGGTGGCCTTTGTCGAAAACGGAGAACGGAAGATTGGCGATCCTGCCAAGCGGCAGGCCATAACCAACCCTCAGAAAACGATTTTTTCGATCAAGCGTTTTATGGGGGAAACTTTTGCGCAGGTGCAGAAAGAAGTGTCCCGTGTGCCGTATAAGGTGGTGCAGGGAGATAACAATACGCCCCGGGTGCTGATTGACGACCGGAAATATTCACCTCAGGAAATTTCGGCCATGGTACTGCAAAAAATGAAAAAGACGGCTGAAGATTACCTGGGACAGGAAGTTACGGAAGCTGTGATTACGGTACCTGCTTACTTCAGCGATGCTCAGCGCCAGGCCACCAAGGAGGCCGGAGAAATTGCCGGGTTGACGGTGCGGCGGATTATCAATGAGCCGACGGCAGCTTCGCTGGCATACGGGCTGGACAAGATGAATAAAGACATGAAAGTGGCCGTCTTTGACTTGGGAGGCGGTACCTTTGATATTTCCATTTTGGAACTGGGCGACGGTGTCTTTGAAGTAAAATCGACCGATGGGGATACCCATCTGGGGGGTGACGACTTTGATCA
>JBFWIL010000062.1:0-12194 GCA_050256015.1 Mangrovibacterium sp.
TCTGGGAATCCTGCCCCTGGCCATGGGACTGGGTGACGGGGCACAAAGCCGGGTGGCCATGGGTATTGCCGTGGTAGGCGGACTCAGCCTGTCGACCTTTCTGACCCTGTATGTGGTGCCCGGCATTTATCTTTTTATTTCCAGCGAGAGTCAACGAACTACTGAATCCTAAAACGAATACGCATGAAGAACCTGAACCGGAAGAACCTGATTCTCCGCCAGCTGATCCGTAAATTGTATTTTCTGTTGGTGTTGCCGGCATGCCTGCCTGTCAGGGCCCAGGAATGCTATGATCTGAGTCGCTGCGTACTATCCGGACTGGAAAATAATTTTTCCGTTCGGATAGCGCGTAAGGAACAGGATGCAGCCGCCCTTAATGTCACCCGGGGAAATGCCGGGGCTCTGCCCGTGATTAATGCAGAAAGCGGGTTCGGCGGAACAGTCAATACAACCAGGCAGACCCCCCGCGAAGGGGAAAAGCAGACCAGCAGAGGAATTCACAACACCTCCGGAGGAATGGGCTTAGACCTGGATCTCACCCTGTTCCGGGGATTTCAGGTGCGCACCACCTACCGGAAACTGGAGGAACTTCGCCGTATGGGTGAGCTTAATACCCAGATGACCATGGAAAATCTGGTCTCGCAGATTGTCTCCGAATATTATTATTATATCCAGCAGCTCAACCTCTACAACAACATGGCCTATGCCGTGGAACTTTCCCGCGAGCGGGTACGCATTGATGAAGAACGTTACCTGCTGGGAGCCTCCTCCAAACTCGATTTGCTGCAATCCATGGTTTACCTGAATGAGGACAGTTCCCGTTATGCCCGGCAAAACGAAGTGCTGCGCAGCTCCCTGATCCGTCTGAGCACATTGATGGGTATTGTAGACGGAGCAAGCGGACTGAAGCTGCAAGACACCACTATTCTGATTAATCCGGGACTGAACTACAAAAACCTGCTTACATTGACCCTGGCTCAAAATACCAGTCTGCTGGTGGCGAGAAAAAACCGGGAAATCTCGGAACTGGACTACAAAATCATTGTCTCCCGCTCCTATCCCTACCTCAGCCTGTCTTCAGGCTATAACTACGACATTTACGGTTACGATTCCGGTTCACTGGAAAAGCAGCGTATACATGGTATGAACTACCAGCTTAGTCTGGAAGTAGATCTGTTCGACGGACAAAACCGGAGGCGGGAAAAAGCCACTTCTCGGATCGAGCTGGAGAACCGCAAATATGCATACCAGGAAGTGGAACAACAGGTCCGGGCCGAACTGCAAACCCTGTTTTTCGCCTATGAAAACCACCTGCGGCTGCTGGAACTGGAAAAGCAAAACCTGTCCGTGGCACGGGAAAACCTGGAAATCGCCCTGGAACGCTACAAGCTGGGAGCCTTGTCCGGGCTTGAACTGCGGGAAGTACAGAAAAGCCTGCTGGATGCAGAAGAACGGCTGATCTCGGTTAAATACGAAACCAAGATAGCCGAAATCTCCCTGTTCCAGATCTCAGGAAAAATCATGGACTACGTTTAGACTCTTGCGGACGGGAAATGCAGCTGCCTTACAGACGAAAACCCTGTTTCCTGACTGCTTCTAGCAGTTTTTCCGAAAAACGGACACTGTCGGCCCGGGGATAGCGCACATCGGTAAACACCTGGGCCAGGTTTTGCTTCCTGTTCTCTTCCACAAAGCGGAGTGAACTTTCCAAAGCTTCCTGTCCTGCATAATACCCGTCGATCTGGCCGGGTGTATAATCCCTGTAAGTTTCCTCATGGATCACCGCCTCAACGGGCAACCGTTCGGTCATAGCCGGTTGCGCTGCCGGATACCCCATGGTGATGGCCGTCACAGGCAGCACACCTTTAGGCAGATTTAACAAATTTCCTATCTCTTCTGCATGATAAAGGGTGGTACCCATATAGCAGATACCCAATCCCTGGGTTTCTGCCGCTACACAGATATTTTGGGCAAACAGCATGGCATCGATCAGGGCGTTGACCAGCCAGAGAAAATAATCGTAAGAGGCATCGGCATCTCTCCGGTCACACCAGCTGCTGAAACGGTGTACGTCGGCACAGACGGTCAGCAGTAAGGGGGCCTGGAGCACAGCTCCCTGGCTGAAATGCAGGGGAGCCAGACGTTTTCTGTTTTCCGGATCACGGGTCAGCACCACACTGTAAAGCTGCATATTCCCCGTGGTCGAGGCCCGGGTACCCGCTTCAATAATCCTTTTCAGCAGTTCTTCCGGAACCTGTTCATCCTTATACTGCCTGACGGAACAATGTTGAAATAAAAAATCCATTGATTGCATGATATGCTTTTTTGACTTTACCTGCAAAGGTAGAACATCCCCGCCGTTTCTGTTTACTGCTTCCCAAAACTTTTCCGACACGTTCAGCTAAAGTCGGCAAGAGTCTCTCCATGCTTCGCATTTCCTGTCTTTTAGAATGTGCTGAATACAGCAAATACTGTCCGAAACAAACACATTGCAGCAATAAACCAGACTCCGGAACAAAACGGCTGTTTTCGCTATCGTTGGCCAAAACCTTCAACATTAACTGAATTTTAAGCTACCGGCAAAAAAAACAAAAGGAAAACAAAAAATTTGACGGTTTTGAATATAGTTCGTTATTTTGTATGTCTTCAATAAAGGCTGAGATATTCGTAAGAAATCATTTCGTTAATTATTAAACTTTCAATTATGTCACAAATTAAAATCGGGATCAACGGATTTGGCCGGATCGGACGTTTTGTGTTCCGCCAGGCTATTGCAAAAGGAACAATCCAGGTCGTTGGCATCAATGACCTGATCGATGTGAACTACATGGCTTACATGCTGAAATACGATTCTACCCACGGACAGTTCAAGGGTGAAGTCAGCGTAAAAGAAGGACAGCTGGTTGTTAACGGACAGGCTATCCGTGTTACGGCTGAACGGAATCCTGCCGACATCAATTGGGCTGCTGTTGGTGCGGAATATGTGGTTGAGTCGACCGGGCTGTTCCTGACCAAGGAAAAAGCCCAGGGCCACCTGGATGCCGGTGCCAAAAAAGTGATCATGTCTGCTCCTTCCAAGGACGATACCCCGATGTTTGTCATGGGAGTGAACCACACCAGCTACACCAACGACATGAACTTTGTATCGAACGCTTCCTGTACCACCAACTGTCTGGCTCCGATTGCCAAGGTACTGAACGACAAGTTCGGTATTTTGGAAGGGCTGATGACCACCGTTCACGCCACCACGGCAACACAAAAAACCGTCGACGGTCCTTCCATGAAAGACTGGAGAGGCGGCCGCGGTGCCGGACAGAACATCATTCCTTCGTCCACCGGTGCTGCAAAAGCCGTT
Organism: Mangrovibacterium sp.; assembly: GCA_050256015.1. Taxonomy (GTDB): domain Bacteria; phylum Bacteroidota; class Bacteroidia; order Bacteroidales; family Prolixibacteraceae; genus JBFWIL01. The sequence continues at coordinate 3,356 of JBFWIL010000062.1, forward strand.
GGCAAAGTCATTCCGGCCCTGAACGGTAAACTGACCGGTATGGCCTTCCGCGTTCCTACTCCCGACGTATCGGTCGTTGACCTGACCGCCCGTCTGGCCAAAGAGACCACCTATGCAGAAATATGCGCAGCCATGAAGGAAGCTTCCGAAGGCGAACTGAAAGGCATTTTGGGTTACACGGAAGATGCCGTTGTTTCCAATGACTTTCTGGGCGATACCCGTACATCCATTTTCGATGCAGGTGCAGGCATCCAGCTGTCACCCTCCTTTGTAAAAGTTGTATCCTGGTATGACAATGAAATCGGTTACTCGACCAAGGTTGTTGAACTGATCGAATATATGGATTCTGTAAAGTAAAATACAGAATAGCCGAATAAAAAAAGCTGCTCCCGGGCAGCTTTTTTTATTCGGCTACAGAAGCTTTTTCCGAACCGCATGAACCTGAATTTTATTGGCTGTCAAATTCTGGAGTTATTCATGAATATACAAATGTGAATTTCAAACAATCCGGTGCCGGAAAAAACAGGACCTTCGTTTTGTCGACGAACAAAAGAACATAAAAGTCAGACATTCCAAAACAGAACATACGGTTCCAAAGCAAAAGCCACCGACTAAAACACACCTGTCCAAACAGTTGCAAAACCTATTTTTCCCAGTTAAAGTTTTTTAACATTTACCGGATAACCTTTTGCCAAAATTGCCGTTAAACGATGCTGTGTGACCAAAAGATGATCAATTTAACATAAATAAAAGAGGCATTTCCATGACTTATCTGATGCATATCACGTCGCAAGAGGAGACTGATTTTCAGCTTCAGATCGCTCTGGATGCACAGCACACCTTTGCCGACTTTCACGACGCCATACAAAAAGCCTGCAATTACAGTCCGAACCAGATGGCATCTTTTTTTCTTCCCGGGCATGTTCCCGGTAAACAAATCGAGATTTCCGGACTGGACACGGGGATGGCGGGTTTCCCCCGCTATACCATGAGAAAAACCAGGCTTGGCAGTCTGCTGGGGTCATCCCCGCAGCGTTTAATTTATGTCTTTGATTTTTTTCAGGACAGATGTTTGGATATTCAATTAACTCAAATTCTCATGGAAAAGAATCTCACGGAACCTTCCGTCACTGCGATGAAGGGAGATGCTCCTGTCCAAATTCTTGAAGAGGAAGTTCAGGACCAGTGTCCTGACACATCCGCCGGAGAACAATGCTTCGATTACGGTGATCTTGATGATTATACCGAAATTTTTGGAGAAATGGAGGATCTGCTGGAAGGGAATTAACCCTTCCGGTTTTTTTTAAAACCCTACCTTTGCCCGATAAAGCAAAGCTGATGAAAAAAACTTTACTTGTTTTGCTGGGGCCTACCGGGATAGGAAAAAGTGAATTGAGCATTCATCTGGCAAAAGGATTTCAGATTGAAATTATCTCCTGCGATTCCCGGCAAATTTACCGGGAACTCTCGGTAGGAACTGCTGTTCCTCCCCCCGAAAGCATGCAGAAGGTAAAACATCACCTCATTCACAGTCATTCATTACACGAATATTACAGTGCCAGCCGTTTTGAGTCGGATGTACTGAGCCTGCTTGAACAGTTGTTCCGGGATAAAAATACCGTTCTTATGACGGGAGGTTCCATGCTTTACATCGATGCCGTTTGCCGGGGACTGGATGAACTCCCGGAAGCAGATCCCGAACTGCGTGCCGCCCTGCTGCGTGAATATCAGGAAAAAGGCATTGAACACTTGCGTCTGCAGCTTCGCCAACTGGACCCTGACTATTACGGGCAGGTCGACTTAAAAAATCCTAAACGGCTGCTGCATGCCCTGGAAATCTGCATGAGCACAGGAAAACCGTACTCCTGTCTGCGGACCAATACCCAAAAAAAGCGACCGTTTTCCATCCTGAAAATCGGATTAAACATGGAACGTTCCGAACTGTACAGAAGGATTAACGCCCGGGTGGACTGCATGCTGGAAAACGGACTGGAAGAAGAAGCCCGCAGGGTTTATGCTTACAGAAAACTAAACGCTCTAAACACCGTGGGATACAAGGAGATGTTCTCATTCTTCGACGGAAAAACAAGCCGCAACAAAGCCGTGGAACTGATCAAGCGCAATTCACGCCGTTATGCCCGGCGCCAGCTGAGCTGGTTTCGCCGCGATCCGGAAATTCACTGGTTTAGTCCCCTTCAGCAAAATGAAATCAGCCGTTTTATCCAAAGCAAACTAAGCTGAAAACATTACCTTTGCTGAAAATCCGGCACAACATGCAAATCAGGATCATCGGTCCGGCTTACCCCTACCGTGGCGGACTGGCAACTTACAACGAACGTATGGCAAGGGAGTTTGAGACCCTTGGTCATCGGGTTGAGCTGGAAACTTTCCGGCTGCAATACCCGCGTCTGTTCTTTCCCGGGAAAACCCAGTTTCATGAGGGAGAAGCCCCCAAAGGCCTGTCCATCCGGAGAACAGTTAATTCAATCAATCCGCTGAACTGGATCCGGACCGGGCTGCGTATTGGCAGGGAAAAGCCCGATATGGTCATTGTTCGTTACTGGATTCCGCTGATGGCACCCTGCTTCGGAACAATTATCCGCCTGCTGAAAAGAAACCGGCACAGCCGGGTAATCTGTCTGGCCGACAACATCGTTCCCCATGAAAAAAGACCCGGAGACCAACTGCTGACCCGTTACTTCATGTATTCGGTCGACGGACTGGTAGCCATGTCGAAATCGGTTTGCAAAGATGCCCGTTCTTTCCGGCCGGATCTGCCCGTGGCATTTTGTCCGCACCCCCTGTTCGACAATTACGGGAAAAGCCTCAGCCGGGAAGATGCTTTAGCAGTAAACGGCATGGACCCCGCCTTCCGATACCTGCTGTTCTTTGGCTTTATCCGGGAATACAAAGGACTTGACTTACTGCTGAAAGCCATGGAAGAACCGGAAGTTCAGAGATTGCCTGTAAAACTCATCATTGCCGGGGAATTTTATACCGATCCGAAACCTTACCTCAAGCTGATGGGAAAAACAGGACTGAAAGACCGGATCATCTTGATTGACAGATACATTCCTGACAAGGAAATTAACCTTTTCTTCTGTGCGGCCGATCTGGTTGTCCAACCCTACAAGGGTGCCACCCAGAGCGGGGTAACCCAGGTAGCTTACCACTTTAACAGGCCCATGCTGGTCACCGATGTAGGCGGACTGGCAGAAATCGTTCCTAACGGAAAAGCCGGCTATGTCGTGAGGCCAGAGGCAAAAGCCATAGCCAGCGCCCTGAGCGACTTCTTCCGGAACAAAAGACGGGCGGAATACGAAGCCGGAGCAGCCGAAGAAAAAAAGAAATTTTCCTGGGAAAAACTGGTCCGGACCTTTGAAACGATATACAGGCAAAGCATTCATCCCGGACCGGGAATCGCTCCCGGTTATTCAAGCATTTTGCGTCCGGACGTAAAAAATCCGAAAGAATAAGCTTAAGGAAGCATAAATTTTAAAGCCGGGAAACGGGTTAAAGGCCCAACTGTCTGTGAAATCCATTATATTTACTGCATGGAATGCTCAGGAAGATACGGGTTATGGAGGAAGGGATAAACAAATTACTAACCAAAGCCGATCAGCGCTTAATTGACGATTACTACAATGACCTGGTCCGTTCTTTCGGTCAGCGGTTTTCCGACGAAAACCGGGAACTGATGCGGAAAGCTTTTGATTTTGCCCATAACGCCCATGCAGGGGTTAAGCGCAAATCAGGAGAACCCTATATTATTCACCCGCTGGCGGTAGCTATCATTGTTTCGGGAGAAATCGGGCTGGGTGTAACTTCCATCTTGGCGGCCATACTGCACGATGTGGTTGAAGACACAGACTACACCCTGGAAGATATTGCCAACCTGTTCGGGAAAAAAGTAGCCCGGGTAGTTGACGGACTGACCAAACTTTCCGACGACATCACCGCCCAGCAGGATTCAAAACAGGCCACCAACTTCCGCAAAATGCTGATGACACTCTCGGACGATGTTCGGGTAATTCTGATCAAGCTGGCCGACCGTCTGCACAATATGCGTACGCTCGACAGCATGATCCCGTCCAAACAACTGAAAATTGCCGCCGAAACCCTGTATATCTTTGCTCCTCTGGCCCACCGGCTGGGCTTGTATGCCATAAAAACCGAACTGGAGGATCTGAGCCTGAAATACCGGCAACCCGAAACCTACAGCCTGATTAAGTTCAGACTGCACAACCAGAAAGAAAAACGCGACTACCTTGTAAATGAATTCATTCAACCCATTGAAAAGCAACTGCAAGAGGAACAGATTGATTTTGTTATTTCCGGCCGGCTGAAATCCATCTATTCCATCTGGGAAAAGATGCAAAACAAAGGGGTCTCTTTCGATGAAATCTACGACCTGCTGGCCATACGCATTGTTTTCAAGCCCAAGGACAACATGTCTGAAAAGCGACAGTGTTTCGATATTCTTTCCCTGATCACCGATATTTACAAGCCCAAGCCCGACCGGATACGCGACTGGATCACCATCCCGAAAGCCAACGGGTATGAGGCCCTGCACGTTACAGTTATGGGTCCCCAGGGCAAATGGGTGGAAGTGCAGATTCGCACCGAGCGGATGGATGCCATCGCCGAACGGGGCTTTGCCGCCCATTACCGCTACAAAGGGGTGCAGGTCTCAGAATCGGAACTCGACAAATGGCTGGAAAAGATCCGGGAAACGCTCAGCAATCCCGAATCGGACGCCCTGGAATTTCTGGACGAGTTCAAAATGAATCTTTACTCCTCGGAAATCGTGGTCTTTACTCCCAAGGGAAAGATGGTGACCATACCCAAAGGATCCACGGTTATCGACTTTGCTTACGAAATTCACACCGACCTGGGCAACCAGTGTATCGGGGCCAAGATCAACCACCGCCTGGTATCGGTAAGCCATGTGCTGGCCAGCGGCGATCAGGTGGAAATTCTGACTTCCAAAACCCAGCGGCCCGACATCAACTGGCTCAAATTCATCATAACAGCCAAAGCCCGGACCAAACTGAAGCAGGCCTTTAAACTGGATAAACGGAGGCACCTGGAAGACGGGCGGGAGATCATTGAAGACAAACTGCGTCAGCACCACATCAAACCTTCCTCCGACACGCTGAAAAAACTCACCACCTACTACAACCTGTCTAACAAAGACCAGCTGTATGCCCATGTGGGTATGGGCTTTATCGATCTGGAAGACCTGGAGCAGATCCTGAAAACGCGTCGTCCCAAAAAGCTGGCCAAATACTGGAAATTGTCCTTCGGACGAAAAAAAGACGATGAAGAGCTGGAACTAAAGCTGCCCGACAAGATCATTGACAAGAAAGACACGTTTATCCTGACCGAAAACCCCGAAGAATCGAACTATACCCTGGCCCAGTGCTGTCAGCCCATCCCCGGTGACAATGTACTGGGATACATAGCTTCCAACAATCACGTGATTATCCACAAGCGAAACTGTCCCACAGCCAATAAACTCATGTCGCAGCAGGGCGACCGTATCATTACCGCCGAATGGACCAAGTTTAAAAAACGTTCCTACCTGAGCCGGCTCAAACTTAGCGGATTCGACCGCATCGGCATTGTCAACGAAGTAACCACCATCATTTCCAAACTAAGCAACATCAACATGCGCACCGTGATGTTCGACACCCACGACGGCATTTTCGAGGGCGACCTGTTCCTTTATATCCACAATGTGGAAGACCTGAACAACCTGATTGCGCGGCTCATCAAAATCAAAGGAATTGAGAATATTGAACGGATAGAAAAAATGGATGATTAATTTTTATTTAGACTAAACTGTATCAAAAAAATGTTTACTTTTGGTAATTATTTTTAATCGGTTTAAATATGGAACAGGCATTTTGCGGAAAGCAATGCAAAGGAGGCACTACAAAAGGAGATGAAAAAAACGGATTGACAAAAGGTTACCAGGGGCATGCGAGTTCCATGAGAACCTACAGAAATAGAATGTGTTAATAATTTTTCCCGAATGAATAATCCGAAAACGAAAGAAACGGTGAAAAGTATGTTCACCGAATACCTGGAAGGACACGGACACAGGAAAACCCCCGAGCGGTTTGCCATTCTCGAAGAAATATATTCCAGGGACGGACATTTCGACATCGAGTCGCTGTATATTTCGATGAAAAACAAAAATTACCGCGTAAGTCGGGCAACCCTTTACAACACCATTGATCTGCTGCTGGAATGCAAATTGGTGATCAAGCATCAGTTCGGAAAGAACATTGCCCAGTTTGAACGGGCCTACGCCACCCTGCAACACGATCATCTGATTGATCTGGGCACAGGTAACGTTCAGGAATTTTACGATCCCCGGATCCTGGAGATCATTGAAGATGCCTGCCGAAAGAATCATTTCAGGTTGTCACACCATACCCTTTACATTTACGGGGAACGCATCGGTCAGTAAAAAATCCGCATCAGGATAAATTAGCAGGAAACCGTGCAATTCAATTTCTTTTATTACCCGTTACAAGAAAATAATTTGTAACTTTATCTGCCCAAATGAATAACGACCGTCACCGTGAAAATCAGGTTCTCGTCTGAGGTTGATTTTCGCGGTGTGCTGTGTTTATTTCTTTGGGGTAAAATTCAAGTTACAGCACACAAGAAAAACAGATATGAAGGTAGATGTTATCTTAGGTCTCCAGTGGGGAGATGAAGGGAAAGGGAAGATTGTGGATGTTTTAACCCCGAAATACGATGCTATTTCCCGTTTTCAGGGAGGCCCCAATGCGGGACACACCCTGGAAATCGGAAAGGTCAAGCACGTTTTGCACAGCATTCCTTCAGGGATCTTTCATAAGAACAAGATCAATATAATCGGGAATGGCGTGGTACTCGATCCGGTCGTATTTCAAAAAGAAATTGAAAGCATTCGAAAACGGGGCATCGATCTGCACAAAAATCTGTACATTTCCAAAAAAGCTCATCTGATCCTGCCCACGCACAAATTGCTGGATGCAGCTTCCGAATCGGCCAAGGGGGAAACCAAAATCGGATCCACACTGAAAGGCATTGGACCGACTTACCGTGACAAAATCGGCCGCGACGGATTGCGGGTGGGCGACCTGAACGAAAACTTCAAGGAGAAATACGAAACCCGGGTCCGGGCCCACCGGGAAATGCTCGATAAATTTTACGGATTCGACTATCAGGAGACCCTGGCTCAGTGGGAAAAGGAATGGATGCAAAGCATCAGACTGCTGAAAACATTTACTCTGGTCGACAGTGAACATCAGGTCAACGAGCTGTTGTCCGCGAATAAGTCTGTTCTGGCCGAAGGCGCCCAGGGAACCCTGCTTGACATTGATTTCGGTTCCTATCCTTTTGTTACCTCCTCCAGCACGATCTGCGCCGGGGTATGCACAGGACTGGGCATTGCCCCGCAAAAGATCGGAAAAGTATTCGGGGTCTTCAAAGCATACTGCACCCGCGTCGGCATGGGTCCCTTCCCCACCGAACTGCACGACCAGACCGGACAAAAGTTGCGCGATGCAGGTAACGAATACGGCTCCACCACCGGAAGACCGCGCCGCTGCGGCTGGCTTGACCTTGTAGCCCTGAAATACGCCATCATGATTGACGGGGTTAGCGAGCTGTTTATGATGAAGGCCGACGTACTCGACGCCTTTGATAACGTTAAGGTCTGTGTAGCTTATGAAATAGACGGAAGGCAGACAGACAGGTTCCCCTTTGAACTGAATGAAAAAGTCAAACCGGTATATGTGGAACTCCCGGGCTGGAAAACCGACCTGACCGGCTTAACCCACGAAAACGAATTCCCCGAAGAATTCAACAACTACCTGTCGTTTATCGAAAATGAAACCGGACTGCCCGTGACCATTGCCTCCGTAGGTCCCAACCGGGAACAAACCATTGTCCGGGAGCAGGAATAAACTTTTCATCATCATAGACAAAAGGGCTGCAACGGGAACACCCGGAGCAGCCCTTTTTTACTCACCCGCCGGCTAAGCTATCCGGATTATTGCTACCCTTGTTCAACTATACACTTTCTGAAAACAGGCTTTCGGCATAGGATCGTTATGTTATGCAGGCCTCGGGCAGCGGACACTTTCCGTACGTTCCGGTTCTGCTATCATTTCCGGGGTATTTCTTTCAGCGTTTCCAATAAAAAGGTCCAGAATCGTCCCACCGATCCGATATGCACTTTTTCATCCGGAGAATGGGGAAAACAAATCGTCGGACCGAATGAGATCATATCCCAGTGCGGATAACTGCCTCCCAACAGCCCGCATTCCAGTCCTGCATGAATGGCCTTTACCTCAGGCATTTTCCCGAACCTATCCTGGTAAACCCGCTGCATCACCCCCAGGATGACTGAGTCCATATCCGGTTTCCAGCCCGGGTAAACCCCGCTAAACCGGGTTTTCGCCCCGGCCAGGATGAACAGGGCCTCCAGCCTTTCTCCCAGAACCGTTTTGGCCGAATCCACCGAGCTGCGTATCAGGAAGGACAGTTCCACAACAGCCTTCTCGGCATCAGAGTATACCACGGCCAGGTTGCTTGAGGTTTCCACCAGTCCGGACATACGGTCATCCATGCGGATCACTCCGTTCGGACAGGCCATGATGGCAGCGGTCAGGCGTTCCTGCACTTCTACATCCAGCATGGTATCCGGCAGATCGGCAGTGTTCAGGGAATATTTCATCCCGGGTTCAGTGGCAAACAGCTCGGCTCTGATCCGCTCGAATTCACGGTCCAGAACCTGTTTCAACTTCTCTGCCCGGGAAGCTTCCACAACCAGCAG
>JBFWIL010000063.1:0-11985 GCA_050256015.1 Mangrovibacterium sp.
TCTCCACAGCGAGGACGGCTATGATGAAATCTCGCTCACCGGACCGTTCTCCTACATTTCCAACAAAGGAGCAGGAACACTCGGCCCGCGGGAGATACTGCAAACCGAACCGCTGAAAGCCGAAGACCTGAACGGAGGGAAGACGGTGAAAGAAGCAGCCGACATCTTTATGAACGTGCTACAGGGAAAAGGCACCGAGGCCCAGCACAAGGTCGTCATTGCCAATTCTGCTATCGGACTGAGAACCGTGTACCCGGACAAAAAACTGGAAGACTGCATTACCGAGGCCGAAAATTCGCTGTACGGACAAAAAGCCCTGGACAGCTTCCGCAAACTGGTCGGATAAGCCGCGCCCCTGAAATGAACGATAAACCGAGATCATAAGAAAACAGTTCCTCATGACCATACTAGACGAGATCAACGCCCGCAAACGGCAGGAAATAAAACAGGCCATGGCCGCCGTCAGTACAGACGAACTCCGTGCCCGCCCGCTCTTCACCCGTCCGGTTAATTCCCTGAAAATGGCACTGAAAGAACCGGGAGCCAGCGGCATCATTGCCGAGTTCAAGACCAGCTCGCCATCCAGGGGTCTCATCCATGCCGGGGCCGATGTCACTACCGTCACCACAGGCTATGTGGCAGCCGGGGCTTCAGGGCTCTCGGTGCTTACCGATACGCATTTCTTCGGAGGCTCGACCGAAAATCTGGAGAAAGCGCGAAGAGCCAATCCCCATACCCCCATCCTGCGCAAAGATTTCATTCTCCACCCTTACCAGCTCTATGAAGCCAAAGCCCGGGGAGCCGATGTGGTTCTGCTCATCGCGGCCAGCCTCGGGACAGAAGATATGCTGGAGCTGGCGCGCACAGCCCGGGAAATCGGGCTGGAAGTGCTGGCCGAGCTGCACGCCGAAGAAGAAATGGAAAAGCTGAACCCTTACGTGGACCTGGTAGGGATAAACAACCGGAACCTGAAAACCTTTGCCGTAGATCTGGAAACCTCGGTGAGGCTCAGCCGGCTGTTGCCCCGGGAGCTGACCCGCATCTCCGAAAGCGGACTCTCCTCTCCGGGACACATCCGAGCCTTGCGGCAAGCCGGTTTCGAAGGCTTTCTTATGGGCGAGACCTTTATGAAAACACCAGATCCTGCGGTCTGCTGCCGGGCTTTCATTCAAAGCCTGTAAACAGGAACAGGCTCAAGAGCACCAGAAAAATCCGTTTCTGCCGCCTTTGCCGGAAGCCAGGCGGCAGACCGCAAATGAAAAACAAAAACAAAGCGGCTTCGGCCGGTCACGAATAAAAAAAACAGGAACGATGAACCAAACGATCAAGATAAAAATCTGCGGGATGCGCCATCCGGAGAATATAGCAGCCGTAGCCGTACTCCGTCCCGACTATCTGGGTTTTATTTTTCACCCCGGCTCCTCCCGCTACGTGGGCGCAAAGCCGCCGCTGGAGCTTTTTTCCAGCCTTCCGGACACAATAGGCCGGATCGGGGTGTTTGTCGATGAAGATCCGCATCAGCTCAGAGCCCTCTGCCGGCAATACGGGTTCTTTGCCGCGCAGCTGCACGGGCGGGAGACCCCTGCACAATGCCGCCTGATCAGGGAAAACGGACTGCAGGTCATCAAAGCCTTTGCCCTGGACGAACAATTTGACTTCAGGCAGCTGGAAGCCTATGCGGAGACGGTCAACTATTTTCTCTTCGACACCCGGGGAAGCCTGCCGGGAGGCACGGGCAGGAAGTTTAACTGGCAGCTGCTGGAGCGTTACCGGCTGGCGGTACCCTTCTTTCTGAGCGGGGGCATCGGTCCGGCCGATGCCCCCGCCCTGCTGGCCCTGCAACATCCGCAATTTTATGCAGCCGATGTAAACAGCAGCTTTGAGCAAGCCCCGGCCCTGAAAAATGTCTGCCGTCTGAAGCCGTTTATCCGGGCCCTGCGACACAAAGAAAGAAACAGCTCCGGCAGTCCCCCGCAAGAAACAACCGGTTAAAAATGCACAAGCCTGCAACCCGCGAAACCGCCGGCAACAACGGCAAAGCTAACAAGACACAAAAAACAAAAGCCGGCGTACGTAAACCGGGAAAAAGAACAGAATAAAAAAACATCAGCAAAAAAACACCGATTATGAGCTATCAGGTCAATCAAAAAGGATATTACGGAGAATTTGGCGGGACCTTTATTCCCGAGATGATGGTTCCCAACATCCGGGAACTGAAAGAAAAGTACCTGGACATTATCAACTCCTACCACTTCAGGCAGGATTATATCCGGCTGCTTAAAGACTACGTGGGCCGTCCCTCCCCACTGTACTACGCCAAACGGCTGAGCGAACATTACCAGACCCGCATCTTCCTGAAAAGGGAAGATCTGAACCACACCGGTTCGCACAAAATCAACAACACCATCGGGCAGATCTTGCTGGCCCGGGCCCTGGGCAAAACGCGTATCATTGCCGAGACCGGGGCCGGCCAGCACGGGCTGGCCACGGCTACGGTCTGTGCCCTGCTGAATACAAACTGCGTGGTATACATGGGCGCACTCGACGTGGAGCGCCAGGCCCCCAATGTAAAAAAGATGCGCATGCTGGGTGCTACGGTGGTGCCGGTGGAGTCGGGCAACCGTACGCTTAAGGATGCCACCAACGAAGCCATGCGCGACTGGATCAACCATCCGGTCGACACGCATTACATCATCGGCTCGGTTGTAGGGCCCCATCCCTTTCCTGACATGGTTGCCCGTTTTCAGTCGGTTATCAGCGAGGAAGTCAAATGGCAGCTTGACGAGCATGCGGGCCGCGAACTACCCGACCGGGTGATGGCCTGCGTGGGCGGAGGCAGCAATGCCGCCGGCATCTTTTATCATTTTTTGGATCATAAACAGGTTGAACTGATTGGCGTGGAAGCTGCCGGCAAGGGTCTGCACAGCGGAGAAAGCGCCGCCACCCTGGCCCTGGGCAGGCCCGGGGTGCTGCACAGCTCGCGTTCCTACATCATCCAGACCGAAGACGGACAGATCACCGAGCCTTATTCCATCTCGGCCGGACTCGACTATCCGGGTATCGGTCCGCTGCATGCCAACCTGTTCAAAAGCGGCCGGGCCCGTTACCTGTCGGCCACCGACGATGAAGTGCTGGAAGCCGCCCTGCAGCTAACCCGGCTGGAAGGCATTATCCCCGCCCTGGAGTCGGCCCATGCCCTGGCCGCACTCAAACAGATCCGTCTCAACCCCGAAGAGATTACCGTGATCAACCTCTCGGGACGGGGCGACAAAGACATGGAAACGTATTTAAATCACTTTGGTTACTAGCCGGTCACGTGCCGGCAGATTCCCGGACGGCAAACAGCTGTCCGGCAAACCGACAAAAAAAACAGCAATTATGAGCACATATAACCGCATTGACCTATTGTTCCGGGAAAAAGAGAAAAACATCCTGTCGGTTTACTTCACCGCAGGCTATCCCGGGCCGAACGACACCGTCCCCCTAATCCGGGAGTTGGGAAAAAACGGGGTGGAACTGATTGAGATAGGCATGCCTTTTTCCGATCCGGTAGCCGACGGACCCGTCATCCAGCAAAGCAGTCACGCAGCCCTGCAAAACGGCATGAGCGTCAAAAAACTTTTCGAACAACTCCGTGACATCCGCCGGGAGGTACGCATCCCTTTGATCCTGATGGGTTACCTGAACCCCGTTCTGCAGTTCGGCATGGAAAACTTTTGCAGAAAATGCGCGGAAACCGGTATTGACGGGATCATTCTGCCCGACCTGCCCATGGAGGTTTACCGGGAAGCATACCGGGAACTTTTCGATCGTTACAGTCTGCACAACATTCTGCTGATCACCCCGGAAACCTCCCCGCAGCGTCTGCAGGAAATAGACCGGACCACCGGCGGCTTCATATACATGGTCTCCAGCTCATCGACCACGGGAGCCAAAGACAAGGTCAGCGACTACCGGCAGGACTATTTTGAACGGATCGGGTCGGCCAATCTCAACCACCCGCGGCTTATCGGCTTTGGCATATCCAACCGGGAAACCTTTAATCATGCCTGCCGCTATGCCCGGGGCGCCATTATCGGCAGCGCCTTTGTACGCGCCCTGGAAGGAGAAGGCAGCCTGGAGGAAAAGGTCGGCCGCTTTGTGAAAAACATCCGCCAGGCGCCTGTTAAATTCTGTTAAGTTATATTATACAACATGTGGAGTATGGAGGCTTTTGTTTATCTTAGGACATGAAAACAATAAACGTTCAGAGCCATGATTGAATATGCAAAAGTCATTTTACCCAAAGTAAGTTTTAGCAAAGACCTGTTCCGCAAGGAGCTGGTCAAGTGTGTCAACTGGGTGGAAGACCCTGTAGAACTCGCCGAGCTCAGCAGCTGGTGTCGGGAAGAGTTCGGGCAGATATACCCGGACATACTGGAGGAAGTTTTTACAACAAATGCTGCATAATTCAGACATAAGGAGCCTTCCCGGGCTCCTTGTTTTAAAAAGCCAGAAAAGGCCGGCAGATTGCCGGCCTTTTCTGGTATCGATTTTCGCACCGATCATCCGCACTTGGACGATCCGCAATCGTTACAGGTCAGGCAGCCTTCCTGGTAAATCACGTTTTTTGAACCGCATTCGCCGCAAAGGGCTCCGTCGACAAGGGTTCCGTTCGGAATGTATTTCTTCAAGGCACGGGCCACCCCGGCTTTCCAGCTGTTGATCGTATCGTTATCCAGCTGCAGGCTGGTCACCGTGTCCACCACCTTGTGGATGGGCATGCCGTGACGCAGCACCCCTGAAATCAGCTTGGCATAGTTCCAGAACACAGGGTTAAACTTATAGGAAAGTCCTTCAATGGTGGTTTTGTAACCCCTCTTGTTGCAGTACTGGAAATCATAGCGCGAACTGCCCTCTTCATCCCGGCTCTTGATAATCTTGCCGCGGGTTACCGAGCGGGGCAGCAAGATGCCGTCCTCGTCGTCCTGCAAACCTGTAAAAATTTCGTACGGCTTCTCATCGATCAGTCCGATGAACGCCACCCACTTGTCCTTGTTGTTCTGGAAACGCACCACGTCGGCATCAAGTTCTTCAGGCCGCTTGGTAGGGAACTTGTTGATGTTATGCCGTTCCTCCTTTTTGCTGGTTACCAGCACACCCGAGCGCGATCCGTCACGGTACACGGTCACCCCCTTGCACCCGCATTTCCAGGCCTCGAAGTAAAGCTTACCGACCATATCTTCTTCCACATCCGACGGCAGGTTAATGGTTACACTGATGGAGTGGTCCACCCATTTCTGGATGCGTCCCTGCATACGCACCTTGTTGAGCCAGTCCACATCATTGGAAGTAGCCTTGTAATAAGGCGACCGGCTAACCATCTCGTCCAGTTCCTCCTGACTGTAACTTTTATTCACCTTGTAGCCGTTTACCTCCATCCAGCTTACAAACTTGTGATGAAAGACGATGTATTCCTCCCAGCTGTCGCCTACTTCATCCACAAAGTCAATACGTACATCCTTGTCGTTCGGGTTCACCTTGCGACGACGTTTGTAAACAGGCATAAACACCGGCTCAATACCCGAAGTGGTCTGGGTCATGAGGCTGGTTGTTCCCGTGGGGGCAATGGTCAGCAACGCAATGTTGCGGCGTCCGTATTTCACCATCTCCCCATAGAGCGATTCATCCTCTTTACGCAAACGGTTAATCATGGGGTTGTTTTTTTCCCTTTCGGCATCATATAGCTTAAAAGCACCCCGTTCTCTGGCCAGGAGCACCGAAGAACGGTAAGCTTCCACGGCCAGGGTCTTGTGAACCTCCTCGCTGAAATCGGTAGCTGCTTCCGTACCGTAACGCAGTCCGAGAGAAGCAAGCATATCCCCCTCGGCGGTAATGCCCACCCCCGTGCGGCGTCCTTCCCAGGCTTTGTTCCGGATCTTCTCCCAAAGTCGCCGTTCGGTGTATTTTATCTCCTCGTCTTCCGGGTCAGCGTCGATCTTGGCCAGGATGGCATCGATCTTTTCCAGTTCCAGGTCAATGATGTCGTCCATGATCCGCTGGGCACAGGCCACGTGCTGTTTAAACAGCGCAAAGTTAAAGCGGGCCGCATCGGTAAAAGGTTTTTCCACGTAAGAATACAGGTTGATGGCCAACAGCCGGCAACTGTCGTACGGGCAAAGCGGAATTTCCCCGCAGGGATTGGTCGACACTGTACGGTATCCCAGGTCGGCGTAACAGTCGGGTACCGATTCGCGGATAATCGTGTCCCAGAAAAGAATGCCAGGTTCGGCCGATTTCCAGGCGTTGTGGACGATCTTCCGCCAGAGGCGGCAGGCATCCGTATCGCGAGCAAACACGGGCTTGTCTGATTCGATGGGGTATTGCTGCCGGTAGATAACCCCCTGCTCCACGGCCCGCATAAACTCATCGTGAATCTTGACCGACACGTTGGCCCCTGTCACCTTGCCCTGTTCCAGCTTGGCGTCGATGAACTTTTCCGAATCGGGATGCCTGATCGAGACAGAAAGCATCAGTGCCCCGCGGCGTCCGTCCTGGGCTACCTCGCGGGTTGAATTCGAAAAACGTTCCATGAAAGGCACGATGCCCGTGGAGGTCAGTGCCGAATTTTTCACCGGCGAACCCTTCGGCCGGATGTGCGAGAGGTCGTGTCCCACTCCGCCACGACGTTTCATCAGCTGCACCTGTTCCTGGTCGATCTTCATGATACCGCCATACGAATCGGAACTGCCATCGTTTCCAACCACAAAGCAATTGGAAAGGGAGGCAATCTGAAATTCATTGCCAATGCCGGTCATCGGACCGCCCTGGGGAACAATGTACTTAAAATCTTTCAGCAGCTCATAAATCTGCTGTTCACTTGCCGGATTGGCATAGGAGGTTTCAATCCGGGCAATCTCCCGGGCCAGCCGCCGGTGCATATCGTCGGGCGTAAGCTCAAAGATATTTCCGAAAGAATCTTTCAGGGCGTATTTGTTCACCCAGACCCGGGCAGCCAAATCATCCCCCCCGAAATACTTCAGGGTTTCCCGGAAGGCCTGTTCCTGGGAATAGGTTTTTGTCCCTTTTTTTGTGCCTGCAACCACATTTTTCAACGTCATAATAAAAAAATTAATTCAGTATGCTATGTTAACTGACTGCTTCCCTGAGAAAAAGTCAGCATTCCCTTTCTGCATTTTGCATATGCAAGATACGATGCAGGCATAAAAAAGTAAACACTTTTTTCGTCTGTCTGACGTAAAGTTATCAACTTTCTCCTGTTATTTGTTTTATTTACATGAGCTTACGCTTCTTGAAATTCGAAAAAGTTTACAATTTCTGAAATTTTTCAAAATTTCAAGAGGAAAAATTCGCATAAAACAAGGAAGCGTTTCCGGAGCCGCAGAAGAACAAAAAACCGGGCCCCGGCCTATTCCACAGCAGCGAAACAAAAAGGGATAGAACAGGCCAAAACGAAGGGTAGAAGCCAAACCTGCCCCGGGAGGAAAACAGTCCGGTAAAAACACAAGTCCGGAATACATCAAAGAAAAGATAAGATCCCGGCCGGAAAACAGACACAAGCAGGAACGCATCAGGAAGGAAAAACCCGCTTCATAATCCGGCCGGTAGCCCCCAGGTTTTCCGCCATGAAAGCCTGGCAGCGTCGGGCTATGGCTTCCCGTTCCCCTTCGTCGCCCAGCAGGCTGTCCAGGCGTTCGCCCAGCTCCGCCGCAGTATGCACCGGCCAGGCTGCCTGTCTTTCCTCCAGGTTCACCGCTTCCCTGAATTTCCTGTAATTCGGGCCGAACAGCACTGGAATGCTGTAGATGGCCGCCTCCAGCGTATTGTGGATGCCTGCCCCAAAGCCTCCGCCAATGTATGCTACGGAGGCATACCGGTAAACAGCCGACAAAATACCGATGCAGTCGACCACCAGGATGCGGTAAACGGCCACATCCGCCCCGGCCCGGGTATAGCGCACGGCCTTTTCGGGCAGCATTTCCAGCAGCCGGCGAATGTTGGCTTCCTTCACCTCATGAGGAGCCAGGATCATTTTAACCGAAGGGTTTTGTTCCAGGTAAGCTGCCAGCAGCTCCTCGTCGGGCGGCCAGGTGCTTCCCGCCACGATCATCCTGCTGCCGGCCCGGAAACGCTCCACCACCGGCAGTTCCTTTCCGGCAGCCGCAATTTCGGCCACCCGGTCAAAGCGTGTATCGCCCGTTACGGTATGCTTTCCCGGCTGCAGAGGTTCAAGCAGCCGGGCGGAGCCGGCATCCTGCACAAAAAAATGGCTCACCCGGTCCAGCATGCGGGCATACCAGCGCCCCCGCCATCCCTTTTTAAAAAACAGCTGGTTTTCCCGAAAAATGGCCGAGACCAGGTAAAGCGGAATCTGCCGGCGGTTCAGGGCCTCAAAATAATTTTTCCAGAACTCGTATTTAATGAAGAAAGCCATCTGCGGACATGTCAGCTCCAGGAAACGACGGACATTACGGCGGGTGTCCGCCGGAAGATAGCAAATGTAGTCGGCAAGGGCATAGTCTTTCCGCACCTCACAGCCGGAAGGCGAAAAAAAAGTAAGCAGAATGCGAAAGTCAGGCTGCTCCCTGCGAATCGCTTCAATCAGCGGGCGTCCCTGTTCAAACTCTCCGAGGGAAGCGCAGTGCACCCACACCAGCGGGCGGTCATCTTCCGGCTGGCCGGCAAGGTACCGGAAAGCCTCCTTCCTTCCGCGCCGCAGCAGCCGGGCTTTTTCACTAAAAGGAGCGGCCAGCACTATAGCCAGCGAATACAGGCGAATGCCCAGTTCATAGATCAGATCCATAATCTCCGGGAAATAAAGTCCTAAAAGTAGTAAAATACTCGTTCAAACCACTAACCCGTACGGCAGGAATAAAACAAGCCGGGAGAAAAGCCGGTTTCCGAAAAACAAAAAGATCAGCTTTCCCCGTAGCCCGCATCTTCGGGCAGGCGCGCGGCCATGGAAGCCTCCACGGCCAGCCGGTCGCAGCGTTCATTTTCCGGGATGTCGGCATGCCCCTTCACCCAGACGAAGCGGACCTCATGCCTGCGGTACACCTCCAGAAAACGCTTCCAGAGATCGGGGTTTTTTCGGTTCTTAAACCCCTTCATGACCCAACCGGCCAGCCAGCCTTTTTCCACGGCATCGACCACATAACGCGAGTCGGAGTAAACGGTCACCCGGCAGGGGACCAGCTTCAGGGCTTCCAGTCCGGTGATCACCGCGAGCAACTCCATCCGGTTGTTGGTAGTGCAGCGAAACCCGCCCGAAAGCTCCCTGCGGTAACTGCCCGAAAGCAGCACTACGCCGTACCCGCCGGGTCCCGGATTTCCCCGTGCCGCCCCGTCGGTATAGATCGTTACATTGGGGATACGCATTGGTCGTTTATGATGAAAAAAAGCAGCTTCCGGTTAAAGGATCAGCATGGCGTCCCCGTAAGTACCGAAATGGTATTTTTCCTTAATAGCCACGTTGTAGGCTTCCATGACGAACTCGTAGCCCCCGAAGGCGGCCACCATCATCAGCAGGGTAGACAACGGCAGGTGGAAGTTGGTCACCATGCTGTTGGCCACGCTGAACTCATAAGGCGGGAAGATAAACCTGTTGGTCCACCCTTCAAAGGGCTTCAGCATACCCGTGGTCGACACCGAACTTTCCAGGGTACGCATCACCGTGGTACCCACAGCGCACACATTGCATTTGGCAGCCCGGGCCTCGTTTACCACTTCGCAGGCTTTCTCCGGAATCCAGATCTGTTCCGAATCCATTTTGTGCTTGGTCAGGTCTTCCACATCCACGTTGCGGAAGTTACCCAGTCCAACGTGCAGGGTCACAAAACCGAAATTCACGCCCAGAATTTCCAGCCGCTTCATCAGCTCGCGGCTAAAGTGCAGTCCTGCAGTCGGGGCTGCCACGGCTCCCTCATGCCGGGCGAAGATGGTCTGGTACCGGTCTTTGTCCTCCGGGTGCACCGGGCGCCGGATGAATTTGGGCAGGGGCGTTTCCCCCAGACTGTAAAGCGTATTCTTGAACTCTTCGTAAGGTCCGTCAAACAAAAAGCGCAGGGTCCGTCCCCGGGAAGTGGTGTTATCGATTACCTCGGCCACCAGCAGGTCGTCTTCACCGAAATACAATTTGTTTCCGATACGTATTTTGCGGGCCGGATCGACCAGCACGTCCCAAAGCCGCTGTTCGCGGTTCAGTTCACGCAGCAGGAAAACCTCGATCTCCGCCCCCGTCTTTTCCTTATTACCGTATAAACGGGCCGGGAACACCTTGGTGTCGTTAAAGACCATCACATCCTGATCCCGGAAGTAGTCGGTTATGTCTTTAAAGATCCGGTGTTCAATTTTCCCGTCACTGCGGTGCAAAACCATCAGTCTGGATTCATCCCTGTTTTGAGCCGGATGCAGGGCAATCAGCTCATCCGGCAATTTGTATCTAAACTTGGATAACTTCATAAATATAAGGATACTAAATAATTATCTTTCAAAACACGGCACAACACCGTCATGCAGTCCATGCGAAATCTGGAGTGACCTTGTACGCAGCAATCTTCAATTAGTTACAAAGCTGTCTGTCTTTTCCATAAAATCGGCTATACTCATGGCCTCTTCCACCCGGGCTTCCCCAATACGCATGCGGCGCAGGGCCGTGAGGTAAGCGCCGCTATGCAAGGCTTCGCCTATGTCCCGGGCCAGTGCCCGGATGTAGGTTCCCTTGCTGCAGACCACCCGTATTTCCGCCTCCGTTCCCGAGAAGCGGAGCAGTTCCAGTTCGCTGATCCGAACCGGGCGGGCGGTCAGTTTCACCTTTTCCCCCCGGCGGGCATGCCTGTACGCCCGTTTCCCATTTACCTTAACCGCGCTGAACAGGGGCGGCACCTGAAACTGTTCGCCCACGAAGGAGCCAAGCGTTTCCAGCAGCATTTCACGGCCGATATGTGCGGTGGAAAATTGCCGGTCTTCTTCGGTTTCCAGGTCAAAAGAAGGAGTGGTGGCCCCCAGTTTCAGGCTTGCCAGGTATTCTTTTTCCCCGGTCTGCAAGCTTTCAATACGCGAAGTAGCTTTCCCCGTACACAGAATCATCAGTCCCGTAGCCCGCGGATCGAGCGTACCCGCATGCCCCACCTTCAGCTTTTTGACGCCCAGGACCCGGCACAGCCGATTACGGACCTTTTGCACCAGGTCGAAGGAAGTCCAGTTCAGTTCCTTGTCGAACAGCAACACTTCTCCCCCTTGAAAATCGTATTTACGGAAATGCAGCTCCATTTTTTCAGGCTGCAAAAATAGCAATTAAGCCGATAATGAGGCAATAAACCGCAAAATAAATCAATTTTCCCTTTTTAACTATCTGTACCATCCAGCGGCAGGCCAGCCATCCGGAAAAGAAAGCAGCCAGAAAACCCGTCAGCAGGGGAAGCAGGTTTTCCGTGCCCGTACCGGTCACCCGGCCGGAGCACAGGTCAACCACGTTAGCCCCCAGGATAGGCAGGATAACCATCAGAAAAGAAAAACGGGCCATCTCCTCCCGTTTTTTACCCAGGAGCAGTCCCGTGGCGATGGTCGATCCGCTCCGCGAGATGCCCGGCAGCACAGCCAGGGCCTGGGCCATGCCGATGAGCAGTGCATCCAGCCAGCCAATACGTTCTTTCCCGGCCCGGGTCAAAGTGGTAAAAGCCAGCAGGCAGGCCGTGACCAGAAGCATGCAGCCCACCAGCAGCAGGTTTCCCGAGAACAGGCCTTCCACCTCCCGGCGGAAAAAGATACCGATCAGGACCACAGGAAGCGTGGAAAACAGGAGCAGCCACACCAGGCGGGTTTCCTCGCTGCGCCGGAAAGAGCAGAGGGCCCGGCTCATAGCGGCAATATCACCGCGGAACACCACCACGGTGCTCAGCACGGTAGCTCCGTGCACCACGACGGCAAAAAGCAGGTTTTCATGACCATGAACCCCGAGCAGCACGTGCCCCAGTTCCAGGTGAC
>JBFWIL010000064.1:0-11958 GCA_050256015.1 Mangrovibacterium sp.
CACCGATCCTTTGGATTCAAGCCGGATTGCCAGTATACAGACCAGCAGAATGGGTGAGACAAGCAGGAGGCCGACGGAAGCGGTCAGAATGTCAAAGACCCGTTTTAGCAGCGGTGTTTGGTAAGGAGTGATGGTTCTGTCCCGGTAGACAGCCGATTTTTTTATTCGCTCGCGGAACCAGCATAAATCATTTATGCGTCTCAGGATACGGGGTCCTTCAACCGGTTTGGGAAAAAGATCGTCAATGCCGAGACGAAGGGCTTTTTGTATTTCTTCCGTTGCCATGAGGGCGGAAACCACCAGGAAGGGGACAGAAAGCATGGTTTCGTATTTCCGCTTGAAAAAACGGAAAAAATTAAGCGCGTTACTGCCCGGAACATCCAGTTCGCAGATGATGGCGTCGGGGCTGCCTCCCCTGTCCAGCCATTTTTCGGCCTGACCGGGTGTTTTAACGAAAAACAGGTTAAGATCTGCGCCGGTGAGTGACCGGATAAGGTTAGGGTCATTTCCGATGTATAGAATCTGCATCATGTAGGATGAATCGCTTTTCTGTTTTTTTATTGCCCGAGCAGCCGTTCGATCCGGATCTTCAGCTCTTCCGGATTAAAGGGTTTTGAAATATAATCGGATGCGCCATGTTTCAGGCATTCAATGCGGTCTTCACTGCTTTCCCTGCTGCTGAGAATGACAAACGGGATCTTGCTGAATGCTCCGCTTCCCTTGATCATCTGCAACAATTTCAGT
The DNA here is from genome assembly GCA_050256015.1 of Mangrovibacterium sp. Taxonomy (GTDB): domain Bacteria; phylum Bacteroidota; class Bacteroidia; order Bacteroidales; family Prolixibacteraceae; genus JBFWIL01. The sequence goes on from JBFWIL010000064.1 coordinate 745, forward strand.
CCGTCCATACCGGGCATCTGTATGTCACTCAGAATCAGATCCGGAAGGTTTCCTTCCTGCAACCATTCCATGGCTTCCAGCCCGTTTGTCTTTGTGACGACTTCAAAACTCGGTTTTAAGATTTGGCTTAAAAGAACAAGCAGCTGGATTTTATCATCTACTAACAAGACCTTTTTCATGCTGTCCGGGTCAAATAATTCGGATTATTGTGTTTGGCTTTTAAACACAAATATGGTTAATTTTTCCAAACCCTGAGCCTGAGATTCCATTTTTATCCCAAAACATGCTTTATAAATTACTTTTACATGAGTTTCCCTGCATTTCTCCCGGAGCAGCCGGAGAATTTTAGTTTTAATTAATTCTAAATTGCATATTTGTATATAAATTGTTATCTCTGGATTACAGAAATAAGTGAATTCTGTTTACTTTTGTTTGCATAATTATTACAAGACATGGATAATCTCGTTCAGATATACCGTACCCTTATGGAAAATCAAGAAAAGACGATCCGAAGGGAGTTACTTAATGAGATCGACTGGAATTACCGGATAATCTGTATTAAGGGATTCCGGGGGGTGGGAAAGACTACTTTTCTGCTGGATCTGATCCGTGAAAAATGTCCTGACGATAAATCCTGTTTGTATGTAAACCTGAATAATTTTTATTTCACGCGCAGGAAGATTTTTAATTTCGCTGACGAATTTTACAAAAAAGGAGGGAAGACCCTGGTTCTCGACCAGATTCACAAGTATCCGGAATGGGCTGATGAGTTGCTGGCCTGTTATCAGAATTTTCCCGAACTGAAGATTGTTTTTTCGGCTTCACCCGTTTTGCGGGTACGCGATACCAATGAAAAACTGGCCGGGCTTGTTAAGGTATATCATCTCGAGGGACTTTCGTTCCGGGAGTTTTTGAATTTCAAAGGAGGGCACCGTTTTCGCCGCTATACCCTGGATGAGATCATGCGCCATCATACCGGCATTGCCCGGGAGATCATTTCGCAGATAAAACCGCTGGCTTATTTTAATGAATATCTGCAGACGGGTTATTATCCGTATTTCCTGACCGATCCTTCCTTTTACAGGGAATCACTTTTGAAGCACATTAATCTGGCTTTGGAAATTGATGTAACCTATCTGAACCAGATTGAACTGAAATATCTTCCCAAGCTGCGTAAGCTGCTGCAGATCGTTTACAGTCAGGTTCCTTTTTGCCCTAATGTGAGCAAGATGAGCCAGGATGTTTCCACCTCCCGGGCCACGATAATGAATTATATGCGTTATCTGAAGAATGCCCGTCTTGTAAATCTGATGTTTGTAAACGGGGATGAAGAACAAATGAAAAAGCCGGACCGGGTGTATGCGCACGATACGAATATTTTGTATGTCATTGATCCGGAAAATGTGAGTAACCGGAATTTGCGCGCAACTTTTTTCTGTAATCAGGTGGGATATCAGTATGAGATGATGCCTTCCGAAACGGCCGATTTCCTGGTGGTGGGGAAATATGATTTTAATGTCGGGGGAAAATATGCCGTACCTGGAAATGCATACGGTTACGCTGCTGCCGATATGATAGAAGAAGGCAACGGACCGGTTATTCCGCTTTGGCTGTTTGGCTTTTTGTATTAGCCGGTGTGCATGGGAAAAACGGATTCAGCGAAGGCAAGCCCGAATAATTTATAGGATTGGAAAGACAAAGTAAAATAAATAATGCACAAAAATTAACTTGATTAAAACATGGTAAAAGAAAAAAAGTTTATTACCTGTGACGGGAACTATGCTGCGGCATATGTGAGTTACCTGTTTAGTGAGGTTGCCTGTATTTATCCGATTACGCCATCTTCAACCATGGCCGAATACGTGGATGAATGGGCAGCCAGGGGAAAGAAGAATATGTTCGGTCGTCCGATGCGTCTGGCTGAGATGCAGAGTGAAGCCGGAGCAGCCGGAGCGGTTCACGGGGCCCTGCAATCGGGAGCGCTGACCTCTACCTATACGGCTTCCCAGGGATTGTTACTGATGATCCCGAATATGTATAAGATTGCCGGTGAATTGCTGCCCACGGTATTCCATGTAAGTGCCCGTGCCCTGGCTTCGCATGCTCTGTCTATTTTCGGTGATCATTCCGATGTGTATGCGGCTCGCCAGACCGGTTTTGCCATGCTGGCCGCCGGTTCTGTTCAGGAGGAAATGGATCTGGCCGGTGTTTCCCATCTGGCCACCGTCAAGTCGCGTGTTCCGTTCCTTTCGTTTTTTGACGGATTCCGGACATCGCACGAGATTCAGAAAATTGAATACCTCGATATGGAAGATTACCGGCCGTTACTTGATCAGGAGGCGCTGGCTGCTTTCCGTAAACGCGCCCTGAATCCGGAATCGCCGGTTACCCGCGGATCTGCCCAAAATCCGGATATTTTCTTCCAGGCCCGCGAAGCTGCCAACCCGTTCTATGAGGCTGTGCCTGATATCGTGGAAGGATACATGCAGGAAATTTCCAGGCTGACCGGGCGGGAATATCATCCGTTTACCTATTACGGAGCTGCAGATGCGGAAAACATCATCATTGCCATGGGCTCCGTAACCGAAACCATCAAGGAAACCATCGACTACCTGGCAGGTCAGGGAAAAAAGGTGGGATTGCTGTCCGTTCATCTGTACCGGCCGTTCAGTGCCAGGTATTTTATGAATGTCTTTCCCAAATCGGTGAAACGTATTGCTGTGCTTGACCGCAGCAAAGAACCCGGAGCAAAAGGAGAACCGCTTTACCTGGATGTGAAAGATCTGTTCTACGGCAAGGAAAATGCCCCGTTGGTTGTGGGTGGCCGTTACGGACTGGGATCAAAGGATACGACTCCTTCGCAGATTCTTGCAGTGTATGAAAACCTGGAGATGAATGAGCCGAAAAACGGATTTACCATGGGTATTGTCGATGACGTAACCTTTAAATCGCTCCCGATCAAGGAAGAAATCAAGATTTCTCCCGAGAATATCTACGAGGCTAAGTTTTATGGCCTGGGATCGGACGGTACTGTGGGAGCCAACAAAAATTCGATTAAAATTATCGGCGGATCGACCGATAAGTATTGCCAGGGCTATTTTGAATACGATTCCAAAAAGTCTGGCGGGTTCACCTGTTCTCACCTGCGTTTTGGCGACAGTCCCATCCGCTCTACCTATTTGGTGACCACTCCCGATTTTGTGGCCTGTCACGTGCCGGCTTATATCAAGCTGTATGATGTGCTGAAAGGATTGAAAAAAGGCGGTTCATTCCTGCTGAACTCCATATGGGATGAGGAAGAAACAAAAAGACGCCTGCCTGATAATATGAAACGTTACCTGGCCGGGAATGAGATTAACTTTTACATTATTAACGGAACGCGTCTGGGAGAGGAGCTTGGTCTGGGAACCCGTACTAACACCATCATGCAGTCTGCTTTCTTTAAGATTACCCGTGTTATCCCGTTTGACGTGGCCGTTGAGCAGATGAAAAAGGCCATTGTGAAATCGTATGGTAAGAAAGGGGAGAAGATTGTGAACATGAACTTTGCCGCGGTGGATGCCGGAGGAAGGAACGTGGTTCGCGTGGATGTTCCTGCCGAATGGAAAGACATTAAGCAGGAAGAAGAACCGGTTGCGGTCGATCGTCCGGAATACATCAGCCGTATGGTGGATGTGATGAATGCCCAGAAAGGGAACAGTCTTCCGGTTTCGACTTTTAAGGGCTATGAAGACGGTACTTTTGAAGCCGGTACATCGGCATTTGAAAAACGGGGTGTTGCCGTTAATGTTCCTGAATGGGTTGCCGATAACTGTATTCAGTGTAATCAGTGTGCCTATGTATGTCCTCATGCTGCCATCCGCCCGTTCCTGCTTAACGATGAAGAACTGGCCAATGTGCCGGAAGGTACGGAAACCAAAGCTGCTACGCCAGGCAAGCAATTTGGCGGTTTGCATTTCCGCATTCAGGTTTCGGTTTTCGACTGTACCGGTTGCGGAAACTGTGTTGATGTATGTCCGGCCAAAACCAAGGCGCTGGAGATGAAACCTCTGGGGACCCAGGAGAGTCAGGTGGCCCGCTGGGACTATATGGATAATAAGGTGACTTACAAGGAAACGGTGGTCGATAAGACCAGATCGGTTAAGAACTCCCAGTTTGCCCAGCCGTTGTTCCAATTCTCGGGTGCCTGTGCCGGTTGTGGGGAAACCCCGTACATCAAGCTGATAACCCAGTTGTTTGGCGAACGGATGATGGTGGCCAATGCTACCGGATGTTCATCTATTTACGGTGGTTCGGCTCCTTCCACTCCGTATTGCATAAATAAGGCCAGCGGCCGGGGACCGGCCTGGGCCAACTCTCTGTTTGAAGACAATGCCGAATATGGATTCGGGATGGCCGAAGGTGTTAGCTTTCAGCGCGACCGTATTGAAAGCATCATGAGAGAAGCAATTGAAAGCGGGATCAGCGATGGGGAAAAAGAAGCTTTTGAAAGCTGGATTGCCGGGAAGAATAATGCCGAGGCATCCGGGGCAGCTTCTTCCGGAGTTCTGAAAGTTCTGGAAGGAAAAGATACGGATTATGCCCGGAATCTGATCAGCCTGAAACAATACCTGGTGAAGAAGTCAGTCTGGGTGTTCGGTGGTGACGGCTGGGCCTATGACATTGGCTACGGCGGTCTGGATCATGTGCTGGCTTCGGGCGAAGACGTGAATGTGCTGGTGCTTGATACCGAGGTGTATTCCAATACAGGGGGTCAGGCTTCCAAATCAACTCCCGTGGGAGCTGTGGCTAAGTTTGCTGCTTCCGGGAAAAAGATCCGCAAGAAAGATCTGGGGATGATGGCTATGTCGTACGGGTATGTATATGTGGCCCAGGTGGCTATGGGAGCAAACAATGCACAATACCTGAAAGCCCTGCGTGAGGCTGAGGCTTATCCCGGACCTTCGCTGATCATTGCCTATGCTCCCTGTATCAACCACGGTCTGCGGGCCAGCATGGGGAAATCGCAGGCCGAAGAAAAACGTGCCGTTGAATCCGGGTACTGGGCATTATACCGCTATAATCCCCTGTTGGAAAATGAGGGCGGTAATCCTTTTGTACTCGATTCCAAAGAACCCGATTGGAGTAAGTTCCAGGATTTCCTTGGGGGCGAGGTGCGTTACACTTCTCTGAAAAAAGCCTTCCCCGAACAGGCTGCGGAGCTGTTTAAATCGGCCGAGGAAAATGCCAAATGGCGCTATGCTTCCTATAAACGTATGGTTGCCATGCACTACGGGCCGGAAGAATAAAAGACGGTTCATGCTGTATAAAAGCCACCGCCGGAAACGGCGGTGGCTGTCAACCCGGAGGCCCGCACGTCGTTTTTCTGAATAGTTATCTTATATTGTGCTTGTTTTTGCTGCCAGCAATTGCCGTATGACCCGGTCGCCCAGATTTCGCTTGCGTTCAATATGACTGCAGATCTCCCGGACAAAGTCATTGTCTTCAAAATGACCGCGTACCTGATTGAAATCCTGTAGTTTGATTTCCTGATCTCCGTCAATACCAAAGCCGGTCATGGCATCCATCTGGAATTCCTTGCGGGCGTCTTCGTACAGCATCTCATCCAGTTCGATAACACTCCTGCGCCATGTTTCCACCAGCTCCACCAGATCGTCTATACCGAACTCATAGATAGGACGCCCTAGGTAATTTTCAATAAAGGCTGCCGTCCAGTTCCATTCATAGTCGTAATAGCAGCTGTGCAGTTCGCTGAAAAAAGCTTCCACCTGTTCCAGCCGGCTTATTTCCTGTTTTTCAATGGCGTTAAGCAGTTTGATGACTTCGGTTTTCGGGGCAATCAGTCCGGCCAGATCAATCCAGTCGCTTTGTCCCGTCGTATCTTTGGGCCTGAGACAGTTCAAGACGGTTTCCGGAGAAGTCAGTTTGCACTGGTTCAGGCGGGTAATCACCGAATTTCCGATGAATTTCATGATTGCCAGATGGTACAGTTTCAATCCTTTTTCCAGGGAACTTCGCCTTATTTTGGTATTGTTGTACGAAAATATCTCCGTGGTTTCTCCGGATATATGCCTTATCTGCTGCAGAATGTCTATAGCCGCACTCATTTTCCTGATGGTGAACGGACTCAGCAGGTTAAAATTAATGTGGTCAGTCTTGCAGGAGTCGGTCCTTTTGTCCCGTCGGGGCCATTTCGTGGCATCGCGGATGGTTCCCACGCTGCGCAGGTTGGTTCCGGGTACCAGCCAGCTTTCATCATCTTTTTCGATGAGGTAGGAAAACGGCATATTCGAGGTATCCGAATTTTTATAATGACGGCCCATCACCAGCGTAAAGGCACCGATCCGGGCCGGCCAGAGCAGATAGGAATCGCTGGTGGTCTTTGATCCGCGTTCCACAACGCCATGGTGAATGGGGCCCAGCTTATACATGTGGTTGCTTTGATTCGATCCGCTGCCGGCGTTACAGAAGGAAAACATGCCTGCAATCAGCAGGGTGGATTTATGGTGGGTTACGGTATACGGGCCGGCGAAAACCGAACAGGCCTCTCCGTGGAAGCCCTGACAATTGGCAAAGAAAAGGGAATGCTGCGCCGAATACTGGGATCCGAGAATGCAACCTTGTCCGACGAAACAATGATCCACGATGGCGCCGTCGGTAATCTCGGCCCCGGAGGAAACAATGAAATTTTTCAGGATGACCTCGTGCCCGATATGCACCGGGGCTTCCCGGTTGCTGTTCAGGGTTCCGTCTTTCAGCAGGCTTGCACCGTCGAGCTCACTGCAGGGGCCGATGTTTACGTTGATGATCTTGCGGCAATTGACGATCCTGGTATTTTCCCCTATTCTGCCCCGCCTGGAACGCACTTTCCGGGTATAGGCTTCAACCATGGCTTCAAGGGTACTGATTGCTACAGTGCGGTGTTTGTAAAAAGCCATGATATAAGCCAGATGAGCCGAGAGCTTATCGTAGATCATAACCTTACGTCCCCCTGTTTCATCGAGTACCTGCACTTTCAGTCCGTTACCGAAAGCACTTTCCCCGTCCATTGCACAAAGATCGGTATTGTCAATGACAACTCCGCTTTCAATGGTGTAGTGGGCAATATAGTTTTTTACCTGGCTGATGTACACATTTTCTCCCACGGAACAGTTGTGCAGGTGAGCATGACAGATCCCGCAGGCTTTTTTTACTCCCCCGGGAAAATTCACATAACCGGTTTGCCGGTCCAGGTATACGGTTCCGCTGAAACGGGTAAACTGAAAACGGGAAGGATCAAATCCTTCGGAAACAAACAGCCGGGCCCAGTTTTCGCAGGTGCAGTTTGTTGCAAGCAGTTGGTTGATTTCCTTATCTGTTACCTGACGGTAACCGGAAAGGACAGAACTTATTTGATCCATATTTTTTTTCAGGCTTTTGTATTAATCGGATTTGGATCGAAATTTACATGAATTTTGCCTGGAAAAAAAAGAAATGAATGCTCTTTTCCCGTGTTTCGCGGATTAAAACCGGAACCCCAGGGTAAAGCTCAGATAGTTTTTATCATTGCTGAACCTGGCGGTTGGTGAGCTGTAAGCTGATGGATCGGCAGTGTCCGGTACCGAATACAGGTTGATGTATTCGTCACATGTACTGTATTTATAGGCCAGATCGGCATAGAATCCGCCCGCCTTCCAGCCTATACCGAATGAATAGGTATTCGTATCGGCATCGGAATTGGGTTGTTCCACACCCAGGGCAGTGCTTTTGTACGGACTGGGGTAATATTCATAACCGGCCCTGAGACTGAAAAAACCACTAAGCCGGTATTCGGCTCCCACATGGAGATTACCTACCGACTTCATGGTTTCTTCTATAAGGGCATTTTCATCAAAGAACTCATTGCCGTCAGCGCCGTCGCTCAGCTCCATATTGGAATAGTCTATCCACTCGTAATCCAGGCTGAACAGTCCGGTTTTCCCGACGACGTAAGCCACACTTAAGATGGCTTTCATAGGTGTTTTCAGCTCATAGTCGTATTCTCCGTACGGGGAAAGCGCTGTGTATTCGCTGATAGCTCCGGTTTCTTCATCCAGGATAATGGAAGAATACATGTCGTTGTAATAATCGTCCGACAAATCATAAAAAGTAGGCGTATGCAGGGCCAGCCCGAGTCTGAGGGCGTCCACTGGCTTGTAAATCATACCCAGCTTGAAATTATAGCCCGTACCGGTAGTTTTCAGGTAGGTGTCGAAGGTATACTCATTGAAATGGGGAATGCTGTTGTTGGCATCCCATTCGCTGAAACTGGTTCTTTGCCGGAAATACACATCCTGAATGCCGATGGTTCCCCCAAGATAAAACTGGTGATTGAAATTAGCCGCCACAGAAAAGATGTATTCATCCACACTCCCCTTCTGGCTGTAATATTTCCGCTGGTTGTGCGGGTAGTTTTCAAAGTCGTTTGTGCCGGGGTAAAGCTGCAGATCATGCTCGTAATAATCGTCTTCGTCATCATCATAGATCAGGTTGGCCCCCTGGCCGTATACAGCCAGCTTTTCGTAAAACTTATTCAATGCTTCCGGAGCCTTGCCGTCCGAATTAGAGACAAAACCGTCCAGCATGGAAGAGGTGGCGCCCTCTCCGTAAACCAACCGTTTCAGGTTAAAATCGTTCATCCGGTTGTAACCGATTCCCAGGTTAATGCTTATCAGCGAGCTGCCGTTGTAAGACGGGGAATTAAAAGTGGTTACATAGCTTACATTAGGGATGCTGAAGTGGTCTTTGGTCTGATTGCTTCTGCTTCCGAGATAAGAAGCATCGATATCGTTCTCTCCCAGGCGGGCTGTCATGCTGAACTCATTGCTCCGGTACAGGCCGATACCTGCCGGGTTTATACTGGCCGAGGTAAAATCACCGCCCAATGCCCCGAAGGCATTTCCCATAGCGGTTGCCCTTGCCGTGCCCTGCAGCCTGTAATCGGACAGTCTGAGCGCATCGGCAAGCTCCTGGCTGACGGCCGGGACTGAAAAAAGGAACACGAGAACAAGGTATGAGATCCGTTTCATAGGTAATTTCTGTTATATTCAACAATTCTTTCTGTCTGTCAATTCTTTCCGTTTTTATGAAAGCTTGTTTCATGATGGTTCCGGTAAGTGCCGGCTTTTTAACGGCGTCCGCTGCCTCTTGACGATCCGGCCGATCTGCCCGACGAACGGGCGGGGGAGGAACTTATTCCGGACGACCGGCTGGGAGCGGGACGGCTTATTGTCTGACGCGACTGGCCTGAGCTGCTGCCGGAGCGGTATGTGCTGCCGCTCTTTGCCGGGATACTGTATGAGCGGCTTGTCGTGCGGCTCGAACCCCGCTGGTAGCTGGTGCCTGAGCTGTATGAACTCCGGGTGGTTGTCCGGGAGGACCTGGACCTGGACGGAACCTGATAGCTTGTTCCCGAAGCCGATCCCTGGCTGTTGTTGTAGCTGGGGCGGGTAACCGTTCGTGGTTTGCTGTAACTGGGCACATAACTCCGGCTACCGGTGTTGACGGAACTCTGCCGCCTTCCGCTGTTGGTGGTCCCGGTTATGCTGCTTCCGGATCTTCTGGTGCCGGCCGATTGCCGTACCGCCGGAGCCGTTTGCCGGTTACTGGTTCCCGAAATCGTTTCTGACCGCCTTACTGCCGAACCGGATGTTGCCTGTTCTGTCACGGAAACCTGATTACTGCTTCGGGAAACCCGTCCTGACGGGCTGACCGTAGTTCCGCCGGCAGGGGTGCGGCGTCTTTCCATGATTGTTTCGCTGTTTCTTGCCGGAGTACGGGAAGTGCTTTGCCGGCTAACACCGGAAGCACTTCGCCGGCTACCTGTTCCGTTCAGCGTTGTGCCGCCGCTGCGGTTGGCATAACTGCCGTTGGTGTTTATGGTGGAATAAGAGGAGCGGCGGTGTCCGTAGTGGTAATTGTCATTGTTGAAGTAATGATGATCCCAGTGGTGATGGTAAGGGTAATAATAGGAATAATAAGAGGGATAGCCCCAGCTCCATCCTATGCTGAAGCCCCCGTAACCGAACCAGAATGAACTTCCAGGCCAGTACCAGTCGTAATATCCCCAGGAGTAATACGGGTAATACCAGGGATCGTAATACAAGGGATCCCAGAAGAAGGGATCGTAGAAGGGATAACGGTGAAACCGGTTGATACGGTAAGCAAAATCTATTTCATCACCTTCATAGTAATTGTTGATAATAGTGTTGCCGTTCTCTTCCGTATAAAGGGTGTCGGAACCAACCAGTTCCATTCCTTCCATGTCGTAATAATAGGCATCCGCGTCCGGATCGTCGGTGGTGAAATAATGTGTTTCGTTACGCTCCGGGTCGCTGAGTATCAAAGGAGCATCATCATCATACGGACTAACTGCTGCACCGGTCCCGGATTGACCGGCAGCAAGAATGGGCCGTGCATCTCCCGGGGAAAAGTATATGTCATCGTATCCTCCCGTTACGTATGATCCCGTGGTACAAGCACCCACGAGAAGCATGGCTGTGAGGACCGGGATGTATGTAACCTTTGATTTCATAACTGAATCTCCTTATCTTTTAAGAATAAATTTATTTACTTTGCAGCAATCGAATTCAACACAAAGTATGCAAATACCATACCAAAGCAAAGAAGATGGCTAAAGAATTAACCCTACAAAGTGAGAATTACGCTCAATGGTATAATGATCTGGTGGTGAAGGCCGATTTGGCCGAAAATTCCGTGGTGCGAGGCTGCATGGTAATCAAGCCTTACGGTTATGCCATCTGGGAAAAGATGCAGGCAGAGCTGGACCGGATGTTTAAGGAAACCGGGCATGTGAATGCTTATTTTCCGCTCTTTATTCCTAAATCCTTTTTTAGCCGGGAAGCCGATCATGTGGAAGGGTTTGCCAAAGAATGTGCCGTGGTGACCCATTACCGTCTGAAAAACAGTCCCGACGGGAACGGGGTCATTGTTGATCCGGATGCCAAACTGGAAGAGGAGTTGATTGTCAGGCCCACTTCGGAGACCATCATCTGGAATACGTATAAAAACTGGATCCAGTCTTACCGCGATCTGCCTATTCTATGCAATCAGTGGGCCAATGTGGTTCGCTGGGAGATGCGAACCCGCCTGTTTTTGCGTACGGCGGAGTTTCTCTGGCAGGAAGGCCATACCGCCCATGCTACCCGGGAAGAAGCGCTGGAAGAAACAGAACGG
>JBFWIL010000065.1:0-11941 GCA_050256015.1 Mangrovibacterium sp.
TTTCAACCTGGAAGAAGCCCTGGAACTGATTGCCCGGGTGAGGCCGGCCAAAGCATACCTTACTCACATCTCTCACCTGTTGGGCCGGCATGAAGAGATTCAGCCGATGCTTCCCGAAAATGTCTTTCTGGCCTACGATGGTCTGCAACTTTTTATATGAGGTTTTAAGTTATCTGGCTTACGGGCTGTCAATAAATTGTTATGTGGTTTTCATCTGTTTACAAGGTTAATTCATGGAACTTGATCGGTTTTAATCATACTTCTGTGTGTAAGTTTTATTTAGATGCTCGTTTCATCTGTTGATATTTTTGAATAAAAATTAAGCAGTGTGAAAGATTCTTGTTACTTTTGGCGGCAATTATGCGGTATGTGCCGCATTCCCGGTTCGCACTCCGGGTATCCGGAGAATAGTGGATTTAAATGCATAATAAGGAATGAAACTTTTTTTCCCTGATAAGTATCAGTCACATCTTGACCTTCGGGAAACCGAAAGGGCTATTAAGTTGGTGAAAGATGTGTTTCAACAGGACTTATCGTCCGAGCTCCGGTTAAGCCGGGTAACTGCTCCCTTGTTCGTGATGAAGGGAACGGGTATTAACGATGATCTGAACGGCATTGAACGGCCGGTAAGTTTCCCTGTAAAGGATTTGGACGACCGGGTGGCCGAGGTGGTGCATTCGCTTGCCAAATGGAAGCGAATGACGCTGGCTGATCTGCCTTTTCGGCCCGGATACGGAATCTATACCGACATGAATGCCATCCGTCCTGATGAAGAACTGGATAATATTCATTCCCTGTATGTCGATCAGTGGGACTGGGAACGGGTGATCACGGAAAGAGAGCGAAATCTCAGATTCCTGCGTAAGATCGTACGCAAGATATATACCGTCTTGTTGAGAACCGAATTTTACGTGTATGAGCATTATCCGCAGATCACTCCCATTTTGCCGGAAGAAATTACCTTTATTCATGCCGAAGAGCTGGCTGAAAGATATCCGGATCTTAGCCCGAAGGACCGGGAAAATGAAATTACGCGGGAATGCGGTGCCGTTTTTATTATCGGAATCGGCGGTATTATGCCCAACGGGGAAAAGCATGACGGCCGGGCACCCGATTATGACGACTGGGCTACGGAAACGGAAAACGGCTATAAAGGGCTGAACGGCGATATTCTGATCTGGAATCCGGTGCTGGAGAGTGCTTTTGAAATTTCTTCCATGGGTATCCGGGTAGATCCGAAGACCCTGCAGCTCCAGTTACAGCAAACCGGTAACGAAGACCGGACAAAGCTATACTGGCATCGGCGTTTGCTGAAAGGAGAACTTCCGCTTTCTATTGGCGGGGGAATCGGTCAGTCGCGTATCTGCATGTATTTTTTGCGTAAAGCTCATATTGGCGAAATCCAGGCCAGCATATGGCCCGAGGAGATGACGCTTCGGTGCCGGGAGAACAATATTAATCTGGTGTAGGCTTTTGCAGGCGTGAGCGATTCGTGAAGACGAGCTGCAGTTCTGTTTCGTCGGCCGGAAAATAGGGCTTTCGTTACAGCTCCTTTTCCTGATATTTTATTATCTTTGTCCGCGCTTTAAGGATGCCTCGGTAGCTCAGCTGGATAGAGCAACTGCCTTCTAAGCAGTAGGTCATGGGTTCGAATCCCGTCCGGGGTACAAGCAGATAAACTAAATTTAGTTAAAAGCACTTAAAATCAATGTTTTAAGTGCTTTTTTATTTTGACGAAAAACAAAAAAAGGTCACTTTTAGTCAAATTTGAAGGGACTTTTGCGAGACCTGTTGTTAAATAGAATTAAAAAGGGAGATGTAAATATCCAGGATGTTGATTATTCATTTATTGCAGATTTCGATACTTTTCTGAAGAAACAATACCAAAATAATTTAAATACTGCGTGGGGGGACCACAAGCATCTAAAGAAGATACTCAATATTGCTGTTTCTTTAGGCTATATTTTGAAAAATCCATACAACAAATATTTCGAAGATGCCATATCAAAAAGTATTCTTTTCCGAACGTCAGAAATTCTAGTTTATTGTAAGTGACACTGTTTCACAAATTGTGTAAATAGAAACTACTGAGTTTAGCTATTTTGTGCCTTTCGATATGTTTAGCCGAATTTAACCAATGCCTTTTTATTTCGGGTTACTGGAAAAACGTGATACTACGCAAATTCAATATTAAAATAGTATTTAAATAATTGTTGTTTATTATATACAGATTATTTATTTTTGTTTAAAATAAACAACATTTAATGGCGACAAAAAAACAGATATTACTTCCGAAATTTCAGAAGATATTGGAACAGATGGGAGAAAATATTAAACTGGCCAGAAAGCGACGTAACCTGACGACCATACAGGTTGCTGAACGCGCAGGGATTAACCGTTCAACACTGTACCACATTGAAAAAGGAAACCCCAGTGTTGCGTTGGGGGCTTATTTTAATGTTCTCCGGGTACTGGGTCTGCAGGATGATTTTCTGAAACTGGCAGCCGATGATGAATTTGGGAGAAAATTACAGGATTTAAAATTAATCGGGAAATAGATTATGGCAGACAAAACAGATATTTGGGTGTATGCAGATTGGAAGGGTATGGCTTCCCCGAAATGTATTGGAATCCTGTCGGCACAGCAGGCTAAAGGACGGAAAGCATTCAGTTTTTCTTATGATGCAGACTGGCTTAGCTCCAGAGAGCAAATGTTACTTGATCCCGACATTGCATGGTATAGCGGACAGCAATATCCAAACCGGAAGGAAAACTTCGGAGTATTCCTGGACTCCATGCCTGACACATGGGGGAGAACTCTGATGAAAAGACGCGCTGCGATATATGCCGCAGAGGAAGGAAGACCAGCCCCGGTATTATATGACATTGACTTTTTACTGGGTGTACATGATTTATGCAGAATGGGGGCATTGCGGTTTAAAAAGGAACTTGACGGGGAATTTCTGGACAACGATCCGGTATCGCCAACGCCTCCCTGGACAAGTGTCAGGGAATTGCAACATAGTGCAGAGCTAATAGAGTATGATACAGATACATCTGAAATTAAAAAGTGGCTTGCCATGCTAATGGCACCCGGATCTTCACTTGGCGGGGCCAGGCCGAAAGCCAATGTTCTCGACATGGATGGACACCCGTGGATTGCCAAATTCCCCTCTAAAAATGATAGTAACAACAAAGGCGCCTGCGAGTACCTGGCGTATCAGCTTGCTTTAAAGGCAGGTATTGAAATGGCAGAATCGCGGCTGGAACATGTTGCCGGCAAGTACAATACATTTTTCACAAAGCGATTTGACCGGGATAAACAGCAGCGAATCCATATTGCATCAGCCATGACCATGACTGGCCGAAGTGAAGAACTCATCAGGGACGAGATACCTTCTTACCTGGATATCGTAGAGTTTATCCAGTTCTCAGGTTCGCATGTGGACGAAGATTTACATCAGCTTTGGCGGAGGATCGTTTTCAATATACTTATTTCCAATACAGATGATCATCTCAGAAATCATGGTTTTATCCTAACAAATGAAGGCTGGCGTTTATCGCCGGCCTATGATGTTAATCCGTCCGTTGATAAAAGCGGGCTCGCGTTAAATATCGATATGGATAACAACGCACAGGATATTGAACTTGCAAGAAGTGTAGGCCACTTTTTCCGCTTAGGAGATAAGGAAATGGATAATATTATTGATGAAGTGAAATCTTCTGTTTATGGTTGGCAAAGAATAGCTACTAATATTGGCATACCTCGGAGTGAACAAACATTAATGGCTGCTGCGTTCAGAGTTTAGCAAATCATTGTTCAAATATATTGAAGTGATGATGTTGGATAATGGAGAAGTGTTTTAGGTAAAATGGATTATTAGTTGCGAATAAAGATAGATTTGAAGCAATAGTAATTTTGATTTTTTTGTCTTTATTTCGCCAGATTTTTGTTAAATTAGTATAAACATTATGGGAAATTTCGAAGAGTGACTAAATCGAGACCTGTTGTTAAATAGGATAAAAAGGGAGATGTAAATATCCAGGATGTTGATTATTCATTTATTGCAGATTTCGATACTTTTCTGAAGAAACAATACCAAAATAATTTACTTACCCTTAACGAATAAAAAGTAATAAGAACCAAAGAGATTGAAAAGAACAATCTTACGTGGATATGGCCAAATTGAATGCGGACCATATCCAAAAAAGATTCTAGTGTCATGTCATAGATAATTTGACGCATTTAGATATATTTTGTACTATTATTCAAAAAATTACAATGAAGCCATGCAGCCAGGAAAATTATTCATGCATTGATACTTTTAAATGTTGACCGTGGCCCTTTCGTCGGCGAAAAGCAAACGCTGATACGCAAATTATACAGACTTGAATTGAAAAAATAAACAGATCAATCCCTTTACTCTTCAAACATGAAAAGGCTTTCAGAAACCGCCCGGGTTTAAAGATTTTACAGAAATGGAGTACCCCCTCGTAAGTCTTTTCATTATTGCAAAGAACGCTGGCTAATTCGCTTAAATATGTTATTTTTGATGTCTGTAATTAAAAGCCTCGTGTCTTGAGAAGGAAGGAGGGGTTTCCCGGACAACAGAGTTATGTTATTCCTGACAGAATACAAGCGCTTATCAGACACAATCCGGTATGCGAAGATCTGTATGTGACCGATATAGGTTATTATCCGCAGGCCGTTCATCATTTCCGGGAACGGAAAGAAGGTGTGGAGCAGACTATTCTTATCTATAATGTGGCGGGAAGCGGTTTTATTCATGTTTCCGGCCGGGAAACCCGGCTTGATGCCGGCCATTTTTTTATTATTCCGGAGGGGTTGCCGCATGCCTATGCCGCCTGTCCGAAAAATCCCTGGTCAATCTACTGGATTCATGTTTCCGGCCGGAAATCGGGTTATCTTGCCCGGCCTGCATTACAGTCCGTTCCGGTATTACCGAACAACAACTCGCGGATCAATGAGCGTATTGATTTGTTCCGGGAGATTTTTCGCAGCCTTGAACGGGGATACAGCATTGAAACGCTGGAGTATGTGAATTTGTGTCTTCCCCGTCTGCTGGCTACGTTCTCCTATTTGTCACAGTATCGTTCATTCAAAGAACAAATCGCGATGGATCCGGTAAGCCGTAGCATCAATTACATGTTGGAACACATCAGCCAAAAAATCAGTCTGGAAGAACTGGCCGGAGAAGTGAGCCTTTCGATGTCTCATTTTTCCCGTCTGTTTCAAAGCCGCACCGGGCATTCTCCTGTTGATTATCATATTCAGCTTAAAATTCAGCATTCCTGCAGGTTGCTGGATAATACAGGGCTGTCTGTTTCCGATGTGGCCCGGGAAGCCGGTTATGAAGACCCGTTTTATTTTTCCCGGCAGTTTCGGAAGGTGATGAATATGTCTCCCCGGGAATACCGTAAGCGTTAATTTTTTGGTAACTTTGCACAATAAAGACTCAATAAACAGCAAGCCGGCTAATCCGTCAGGCTTGTTTTTATTTATATCGTGATGCAACAAAAAGAATCCCCAACAGAGCTGGGTCGTGAGAATGTAAGGCGTTTGCTATTCCAATATGCCATTCCCTCGGTGATTGCCATGACTGCCGCTTCGCTGTACAACATTACCGACAGTGCTTTTATCGGGCAGGGAGTGGGACCGTTGGCCATTTCCGGACTGGCCATTACTTTTCCGCTGGTTAACCTGTCGGTGGCTTTCGGAACACTGATAGGGGTGGGAGCCGCCACACTGATGTCGCTGCGGCTCGGACAAAATGACTATTCTTCGGCCAATAACATCCTGGGAAATGCTTTTTCCATGAACCTTATTATCGGTTTACTCTATACTGTACTGGTTCTCATCTTCCTGGATCCTATTCTTTATTTTTTCGGGGCCAGTGCAGATACCATTCCCTATGCCCGTGATTATATGACGGTGGTTACCCTGGGAAATTCCATCACCCACATGTTTTTTGGATCCAATGCCCTGCTGCGGGCTATCGGAAATCCCCGGCGGTCTATGTATGCAACGATTTATTCGGTGATCATCAACATTGTGCTGACTCCTTTGTTTATTTACGTGTTTGGCTGGGGAATTCGCGGGGCAGCCCTGGCTACGGTGATTGCCCAGACCACCATGCTTAGCTGGCAATTAAGGTATTTTACCGGCAGCCGCAGTTTTATCCGGCTGAAATGGAAGACCTTTCGCCTGCAACGCAGGATTGTGGCCGATTCTCTGGCTATTGGCATTTCTCCTTTTCTGATGAATGTGGCTACTTCTACGGTGGTAATCCTGATTAACCAGGGATTGATACGCCACGGGGGTGATCTGGCTGTTGGGGCTTACGGTATTGTAAACCGGGTGGCAGCCCTGTTTATGATGGTGGTAATCGGATTGAATCAGGGAATGCAGCCCATAGCCGGGTACAATTACGGGGCGGCGAAGTATGACCGGGTCCGGGGAGTACTTAACCTGTCTATTTTACTGGCTACCGCGGTGATGACGGCGGGTTTTCTGATCAGCGAGTTGTTCCCTCATGCCGTGGCCTCCGTGTTTACCACAGACGAGGAGCTGATTGCCATTGCTGCACCCGGCTTACGTACGGTTATGTTGTTTTATCCCATTGTCGGCTTTCAAATGGTGACTTCCAATTTTTTTCAAAGCATCGGCATGCCCGGAAAGTCCATTTTTATGTCGCTTACCCGCCAGGTTCTGTTTTTGCTGCCCCTCCTGTTGATTTTACCGGCTTTCTGGGGGGTAAAAGGGGTCTGGTTCAGTATGCCGGCTGCCGATTTTCTGGCCAGTATTGTTGCTGCTTTGATGTTGCGTGCCCAATACCGGAAATTCAGGAATAATGCTTAATTTTAAAGGGAAGGAGCAAAAGTTATGAACCAAGCGTTATACATAACCATTGGACGCCAGCTGGGGAGTGGCGGACGTCAGATTGGCAAAAAGCTGGCCAAACTGTTGAATCTGGCATTTTATGACAAGGAACTCATTGAGATTGCATCCCGGGAAAGCGGATTGGGAAAGGAATTTTTTGAACAGGCTGATGAAAAGTCCAGTCACAGTCTTATTGGCGGACTGTTCGGATTGAAGGGGTCCATGGTGGATGAACTGTATTCGGGCCATTACCTGAGCAATGAAACCCTTTTCAAGATTCAGAGCGACGTAATCAGGGATCTGGCCTCCCGCCGGTCCAGTTTGTTTATCGGACGTTGTGCCGATTATGTGCTGAAAGATATGCCACGTTGTTTGAATGTATTTGTTTGTGCTAATTTCGAAGACCGGATTAGCCGGGTTTGTGAGCTGATGCAGCTTCCTGAAAGCAAAGCCCGTGATTTTATGGAGAAAACCGATAAAAAGCGGGCGGCTTATTACAATTATTACAGCAACAAGGAATGGGGAAATGCCTCATCTTATCATCTTTGCGTTAATTCCTCTGTCCTGGGAATAGAAAAAACCGTTTTGCTGATCCGGGATGTTGCCGAAAAGCAGTTTGACTTGTGATTGTGCGGCAAATGTGTGCATTTTACCAGGTATTTATTTCTTCCGGTACGGAAAATCATTTAGCTTTAAAGAAAATTTCTGATTGCATATGCCAAAGAATCCGCGCATTTTTTTGCCTGAATTTCAGGAGGTGGATAAAAAGTTGTCTGCCGTTAAAAAACTGGCCCGGTATGACCCATTGATCTCTCTTATCAGGGAACGTTTTCAGGTAAAAATAACCAATCACCTTACTTCCCTGAAAGCCCGGACCAATATTACAGATTCCGCAAAAGTCTTCAGCAGGGAAGAACGGAAACAGTATTATCTGGGTATTGGCAAGGAGAAGGCGGTAGTCCGGTTGCTAAACGATATGGCCGGACAACAGCTTTCCATTTCCAATATTTTGTTGCTGGGCGAGATCTTGCTTGGAGCCACCAGCTTCCGGACTACAACGAAATACATTACCAATGTAAACGGGGAACGTCAGAAAACCCCTCCGGCCGGCACCATCCCGCAAAAGATGGAACGGCTGGTGAACTGGTATAACTCGGCTGGCGCGACAGGGAAAAAACATCCCCTGGAAATCGCTTCCGTTTTGCACCACCGCCTTACCGCCATTCATCCGTTCAAAGACTGGAACGGACGTATTGCCCGTTTGCTGCTTAACCTGGCACTTATGAAGCATGGTTATCTGCCGGTTGTGATAGGTGCGGACGAACGACTGGATTATTATGCCTGCCTGGAAGAGGCAGATAAAGAAAACTTAAGACCACTGATCCGGTTTATTGCCCGAAAGGAAATTGAGACCATAGCCGATTTTGTGTCCGGACCCGACTATCTTTCCATTCAGGCTAAATATGAGCTGGAGCAAAAATTGGATCATATCGGACAGGGGGAGAAATGCATCGTTCTCACGGAAGACAGTGTAACCAACAACCTGCTGGCTCTTCTCCTGAAGTCCTCCGGCTTTAAGCCGGAGGAAACCAATATCATTTCGTATGAAGGATGTTCCAAACTGGCTTCGGCTAACTTGTTTTCAATTTTTGTCAGGCAGAAGATGCCCTGGGTCCGGATCCTTGTTCACCGTGACCGCGATTATCTGACGGATTCGGAAGTGGAATACCAGAAACAATCGTTCCGGCGCATTGATACCCATTTGTTTGTCACCAAAGGCACCGATATTGAAAGCTATTTTATAAACAGTCGCCATGTTCATCATTGTTATCCTTCTATTTCCGAAAGCCGGGCCATGCAATTAATTCGGGATGCCATGGAGGAGGTTTTTCCAAAGTCGGTGGATTATCTCTGGAAAAAGGAGTTCGGTCAGCACCGCACCGAAGACCGAAGTCATCTGGGTTGGGCTGTGGAAGAGCTGGTTCGCAAGGATCTTTCCCGTTTTACGCATGGAAAAACAGCTTTGCGTGTACTGACGGCTCAGATTCAGGATGAAATAAAGGGGAAAGCCAGTCTGGAGAAAGCCTCTCCTTTTCTGCATGTGGAAGAGCTGAGTAAAATTGCGCACGACATATGGAAAAAGTGATGCGCTTCCGGATGTTCCTTTTGATGAAAAGACCCCGCTTTACATTATCGGAGAAGTGGATTATGACCTGCTGGAGGGTACCGAAGTCGAAGTGGAGGAATTGATTTTTAAAGAAAAAGAAAAACCCGAAGATCGGGAACAGAGTGGGGAATTTAAAGAGTAAGAACTGCCTCCGGGGAAGCCGGACAGCACAGTTCTTACTCTTTTCAGCAAAAACAAATTCTACAGGCCGCTGAAATCGACCTGCGTAAACATCAGTGTGGGAATCAGCCAGCTTGAGTTCGGATTGGGATCGTTACCCACAGCAACCAGTTCGTTCCAAAGCGTATTCATGTTTCCGCTGATATTCATCTCGGAAACGGGTTTGATGATTTCACCTTTTTCAATGAGGAAACCGTCAATGCCAAAGGAATAATCGCCTGTTGATCCGTTTGCGTTTCCTCCGTTGAAGCCGGTTACCAGAATGCCTTTTTTTACCGAGGCAATCAGTGCTTCAGGCGAATGGCTTCCCTGACTGAGGATCAGGTTTGACGTTCCTCCTGTGGTTGGGGGTATGTCCAGTTTTTTCCCGTAATAAGTGTCTATATAATAGTTTTTCAATACTCCCTTGTCAAAAATGGTACGTTTCTGGGCAGCCAGTCCTTCGTCGTCAAACAGTCCTGAGCCCATGCCTCCCTGAATCAGCGGATCATCGGTCAGGTCGAGCAGGGCAGAGCCTGCCTGCTGGTTCATTTTTCCTATGAGAAAAGAATTTTTCTGATGCAGGTTATAGCCGTTAAGCGCTTCAATGAGCGGAGAAAGCAATCTGCCTGCAATCCTGTTTTCCACAATCATGTCGTATTTTCCGGACGCAATCTTTTCCTGTCCTATTTTTTTCAGGGCACGCTCAAGGGCCTGGGAGGCAATATCTGATTTTTTCAACTGATCGAAGAATATGCTGCGTTCCGACCAGTAGTCACTCGGCCTGGCCTCGCCTCCTTTTACCGATACGGAAGCAGAAAGCCCGAAACTGCTGTTCCCGGTTTCTCCTTCAAACCCGTTGCTGTTGAGCAGAAGCCGGTTGCCTGTATAGTCGTAATAACCGGCTTCCACGGAGATAATCCGGTCGTCTTTTTGATAGGCTTCCTTTTCTACCCCGAAAGCCAGTTCAACTTTACGGGCCGGATCCAGCCGGTCATAACTGCTGTCCTGAAGCTGCAGGTCGGGACCTCCTCCCCGGTAATACAAGTCCGGATCAGGCAGGCTCCGGAAAGAATCTTCGGCCAGGTAACGTGTGCCGGCTATAGCTTCTTCAATGAACCGGGCCAGTTCCTTTTTGTCTAGACGGTTGGTGGAATGGGAAGAATATTTCTTATCTACAAAAAGCCGGATGTTCAGGCTGCACTGGATGGCTTCCTCCAGAGTGTCGATTTTTTGTTCTCTTACATTCACATTGCTGCTTTTGCTTTCGGCAACGGATATGCTGGCTGCATCTGCCCCTTGTTGCAGGGCATGGTTCATGGCCCATCGGGCAATATCGTATGTTTCTGTTTTAGTCATAGGTATACAATCATTCGGTTAAACATTTCAGGCATTCATTCCACCTACGGTAAGTTTTTTCACCAGCACGGTGGGCAGTCCGCAGGTTACCGGAACACTCTGTCCCGACTTTCCACAGGTCCAGGTGCCGTTGTCAATGCTGAAGTCTGATGCACACATGCTGATGTCGGCCAGTGCCTGAGGGCCGTTGCCGATGATGTTCACATCCTTGATGGGCCGGGTCAGTTTGCCGTCTTCGATCAGGAAGCCCGACTTGACAAAAAAAGTGAAGTCGCCTGCACCGATTTTTACCTGTCCGTTGCTGAAATTGTCAACATAGATTCCGTTTTTAACCTGTTCCAGAATTTCCTCTTTGCTGTGTGGTCCGTTTTCCATATAGGTGGCCCGCATGCGGGGAATGGGAACATGACGGAAAGATTCCCTTCTTCCGTTCCCGGTGCTTTGTACCTGATAATAGTTGGAGCTGATCCGGTCGTGAAGGTAACTATTCAGAATGCCGTCTTTTACCATATAGGTCTTCTGGGATTTATTGCCCTCATCGTCTATGTTGATCGATCCCCGGTTGTGGGGCAGTGTACCGTCGTCAATGATGTTGACAAAATTTTCGGCCACCTTTTTACCCATTTTGTCGGTAAAAATGGAGGTGCCCTTCCTGTTAAAATCGGCTTCGAAGGTATGGCCTATGGCTTCGTGAAGCAGGATTCCGGATCCGCCGGCCCCCATCACCACGGGCATCTCGCCGGCCTTGGGTTTAACTGCTTCGAACAGTATGGAGGTGCGTGCTACCGCTTCTCCGGCCAGCTTGTCTATGAGTTCATCGGTCAGGAACTCATAGCCCATACGGAACGAACGCGAGGCGTAAGCATTTTCAATCCGGCCCTCTTTTTCCATGACGCAGAAGGCGCCCAGACTTACCATGGGCCGGTAATCGCAGGCCAGGATACCGTCTGAAGTGTAAAGCAGTACGTAGACACTTTCGTTGTTCAGGGAGGCATTGACTTTGGTTACCCTGGCGTCCAGAGCAAAGATTTTATCGTTCATTTTTTGCAGGAAAGGGATTTTGTCTTGTACGGAAACCTCTTCCCATGATTTTTTTACGGTATAGTAATTCGGCGGCACGGTTTCGCTCGTATCCTGCGGACTGACCTCCCGGGAACCGCTGGCGATGTTGGCGGCCGTTTGGGCGGCTTTCATCAACGCTTCAGGACTAATAACCTCTGAATAGGCGAAGCCGGTCTGGTCGCCTTTCAGCACGCGGATGCCCACTCCGTAATCAATGTTGGAGTAGGCCCTGTTCACCTTATTGTCTTCCAGCCCCAGGCTGTTGGAGATCCGGTGTTCAAAGTACAGGTCGG
>JBFWIL010000066.1:0-11879 GCA_050256015.1 Mangrovibacterium sp.
GGATTGCTGCTGCTGGCTGCTGCTGTCCGTGGTTTTGTGAAAGGTTTTGTTTATGAACTGGCTTCCCTGGCCGCCCTGATCCTGGGGGTGTGGGGAGCCGTTCGCCTGTCCGGTTATACGGCCGGTTTTATCAGGGAAACCTTTTCCTGGTCTCCGGACCGGCTGAATCTGATTGCTTTTTTTGTAACTTTTGTGCTGATCGTGGTGCTGGTTCATCTGGCAGGAATCCTGTTAAACAAACTGGTCGATGCCGTGGCGCTGGGCTTTCTGAACCACACGGCAGGCTTGTTTTTCGGGATAATTAAAGCTGCTTTTATTCTGAGCATTTTGTTGTTTCTGTTTGATCAGTTCGACAGGGAAGCCCGTCTGATTCCGGAGAAGGACAAGGAAAATTCCAGGGTCTATGAGCCGCTCAAGGATTTTGCTTTTTCCGTTTTTCCCTTCATTCATCTGGACGACAAAGTTGTGCGGGAAAAGAAATCTGAAATGAAGGTGAAAGAAGTATAGCTGGCTCCTGATAATTTGTATCTTTGCGCGGAATTTTTAATCCTACAGTTATCATGAATTTTGTTGACGAACTGAGCTGGAGGGGTATGATCCACAATATAATGCCCGGAACCAGGGAACAGCTGGAGAAGGAAATGACCGCGGCCTATGTGGGCATTGACCCAACGGCCGATTCTCTGCATATTGGTCATCTGGTCAGTGTAATGATGCTCAAGCATTTTCAGCTGAGCGGACACAAGCCCATTGCCCTGGTTGGCGGCGCCACGGGCATGATCGGTGATCCTTCGGGTAAATCCCAGGAACGAAATTTACTGGATGAAGCTACCCTGCGTCATAACCAGGAATGCATCAGGGCGCAGCTGGCCCGCTTTCTTGATTTTGAATCGGAAATGCCGAATGCTGCTGAGCTGGTGAACAACTACGACTGGATGAAGCAGTACAGTTTCCTGGAATTTATCCGTGACATCGGGAAGCACATCACGGTTAACTACATGATGGCCAAAGACAGTGTGAAAAAGCGGTTGGGCGAAGAGAGCAGTACCGGCATGTCGTTCACCGAATTTTCCTATCAGCTGGTTCAGGGAACAGATTTTTTACATTTGTACCGCACGAAAAACTGCCGGCTTCAGATGGGCGGGTCGGACCAGTGGGGGAACATTACCACCGGAACCGAGCTGATTCGCCGGAAGGAGGGGGGCGAGGCTTTTGCGCTGACATGTCCGCTGATCACCAAGGCAGACGGAACCAAATTCGGAAAAACGGAGTCTGGGAATGTGTGGCTGGATGCCTCACTGACCTCTCCGTATAGGTTTTACCAGTTCTGGCTGAACACCTCGGATGAGGATGCCGAACGTTACATTAAGATTTTTACCCTGCTGGGACAGGAAGAAATGGAAGAGTTGGTGGCCCGGCACCGGGAAGCTCCGCACCGTCGCGAACTGCAGAAAAAGCTGGCGGAAGAGGTGACCGTGATGGTGCATTCGCGTGCCGACTATGAGCAGGCCGAAGAGGCTTCCCGCATTTTGTTCGGCAGCGGTACGGCCGAAAGCTTGCGCCGGCTGGATGAACAGACCTTCCTGGCCGTTTTTGAAGGAGTGCCCCAGTTTAGGATAGACCGGGAAAAGCTGAAAACCGGCATCAATGTGGTGGATCTGCTGGCTGCCGAAGCCGCGGCATTTCCCTCCAAGGGCGAACTGCGCCGGACCATTCAGGGAAACGGCTTAAGCCTGAACAAGGAAAAGGTGGGTGAGGCCGAACTGATGGTGGATCAAAGTTTTCTGATCGGCGGGAAATATGTGTTGGTACAGAAAGGTAAAAAGAATTATTTCTTGCTTATCGCGGAATAGCGAAACGTAAGGTAAGGCCTTTTTAGCATGATAAAGGTATTTCAGCGTGATAAAAGCAAATAAGGTGTCCCGTTGGTACGTGGCACCTTTTTTTGTCCCTGAATGTTTAACTATTTCTTAATGCGTTCGCTGTAACTGCGGTCGCGTGTGTCGACCTTCAGAAGGTCGCCTTCGGATATGAACAGGGGCACCATGATTTCGGCCCCGGTTTCAAGTGTGGCCGGTTTCAGGGCCGTCGAACTCGCTGTGTTTCCTTTTTCTCCGGGTATGGTGGCTGTTACTTCCAGTTCCACAAAGGGAGGAAGCTCGGCGGTCAGGGGAGTTTCTGTTTCGGCATGGAAGTTGACCTCAATGATCTGGCCTTCCTTCATCAGATCGGCATTTTCAATCATGTCGTGTACAAGCAATACCTGTTCAAAGGTTTCGGTATGCATGAAGTTATAACCCATATCATCTTTGTACAGGTACTGGTAAGGCCGGCGCTCTACGCGCACGGTATTGACTCTGACCCCTGCATTGAAGGTGTTTTCGATGACTTTCCCTGTTTTGACGTTTTTCAGTTTGGTGCGGACAAAGGCAGCTCCTTTTCCGGGCTTGACGTGTTGAAACTGGACAATTGTATACAGTTGATCGTTGTATTCAATGGTCAGTCCGTTTTTGAAATCAGCTGTTGTAGCCATATAATGCTCTAAAAAGTTAATTTTTCCTGAATGGCGCAAAAGTAAATGTTTATACGCAGACTCGCAAAGTTGTAGCTTTTTTTTAAACGTTGATGCCCTTATTTATGCCGGTAATTTGTTCGCTCCCCCGGAGTTTTTTCTTTTTTCATCTGTTTGTTTTGTTGTTCCCGACCGGGCATGCATTGTCGTGTTCAGGGCTGGTTCATCTGGTCCTCTCCGTCTTTTTCAAAAGCGACCAGCTCGCATTTCAGTGCTCCGATGAGCATATCAAATTCGAGCAGTAACGGAATGCGGTGTTCGTCTTTGGTGATGTAGAATTTCAGCCCGTCGGAGCGGACAAAAAGTTTTCCTTTATCGACCCGGGGAGCAATTACATGACATTCTTTTTCGCCTATCTTCGATTTGATGGTTTCCGTCCCGAGGTATTTGGTTCTCATCATGAAATATTTATCGGCATGGTAAATAGGAATGGTAAATTCCTCTCCTTTGTCAAAACGTTCCAGAAAGTTGTGTTGACGCAGATAAAAGAATGCCGTAAGAATGTCGACCATATCGGGCGGAACTTTTCTGCCCCCGGATCGCGTGCTTACCAGTGAGTCTTTTTCGTGATAAAAACGCGTTTCATTGTAATACCGGTATTTTCGTTCTTTTATGTTACGGATAAACAGGTAGGGCAGCGTGTTTTCCGGGTTAACGATGCTTTCGTATATATCGTGCACGCTGAACAGCCGGTCGGTTATCCCCGTGGTGTTTCCTTCCAGATAGTAATGAATGGCCGGCATGCCCTCGAAAACCGTGTCTGTAGCTGCCAGTATTGCTTCTCCCCCCTTGAATATGCTGTAATGCAGGTCGTACTTCAGGGTTTCCACCGGCTGGCCTGTGGCAGGGAAGGCTGGAAACAGAAGCAGGTATAATAAGATTTTTTTCATACGTTTATTTTTCCAATTTAACTAACTGCAATATGCGTATTACACGTCATCACTTTGAGATGCTTACCAACGGTATAGAACTCGCATGATTTTGCTTATTTCCATGTATTCGGGCGATTTTTGGTAAAAAATAATGCTTCGTTTCATGACATTAAATCTGCTTTTTGGTGACGCCGGCAATAAAATCTTTTAAATAAAAGGGTTCGAAATAGGCCAGGTCCGCAAATTGTTTGTTCGTAAAGGCCCTGTAAGACAAAGAACACATAAATTGTGCCGAAGTTTTTATGTTGGCGATAAAAACGGCCTTTGCATGACTGATAACCGGCCGAAGCTTCTCTGATCCATTCCCAAAGAAGACAAGCGGGCCGCGTTCCAGCAGACTGTCAAAACTGTGTTTGTCTATTACCCGGGCAGAAACGGCCTCCACTTCCCGGTTGCGGCGGTCATACAGGGCCATGTATACTTCCATCCGGCGGGCGTCGATCGTTGGGCAAAGCAACAAGCTTTCCGCTTCAGGAAGCTTATAGTCACCGGAAAGCACCTGAGAGGCCATGGACTGAAGCGGACTTACCGCAATGAGCGGAAGCCGATTGGCATAACACAACCCCTTGGCCAGGGAAACACCGATCCGTAATCCGGTATAGGAACCCGGTCCTTTACTGACGGCAATTCCTCCCAGTTGTTTAAAGTCCAGCCGGTTCCGTTGCATGATCTCCTGAACAAACACACTCATGAGGCGGGCATGATTTCTTCCTTCCGTATTTTCCAACAGATCGACAAGTGCCTCGTCTTTGGCCAGGGATACGCTGCATACTTCGGTGGATGATTCCAGATTTAACAGATAGGCCATCTTTTTTGCATACAAAGTTACGGATAACTGAGGAAATCCGGATTGGTTTATCCGGACTTCATGCAAATGTAACCTGATTGTTATGTCGTCCGGATTTTTGCTATGTTCAATTGAATTTTTTTTACTAATTTTAATGCTGAAATCAGCGATTTATGTACCGAACCGTAATTATTGATGACGACCAGTTTGCCCGGCGTGTGTTAGCCCAGTTGTTTGATCAGAATTTGCCTGATATTGAGCAGGTTGGAGAGGCAGATTCCGTAGATGCGGGGGTTAACCTGATCAGGTCGGTTCGTCCGGATCTTGTGTTTTTGGATATCGAGATGCAGGACGGTACCGGCTTTGATCTGATAGACAGACTGGAGGAAGTACGGTTCCGGCTGATCTTTACGACTTCTTACAGCGGTTATGCGATTAAGGCGTTTAAGTATTTTGCTTTTGATTATCTGCTTAAACCGGTGAATCCTGATGATGTGAAGGAAGCAGTTCGCCGCATCAAAGATATTCCTCAGCAGATTAGTAAGGACCGGATCGGTCAGCTGCGGACCCGTCTGGAGGTAAAGGAGGAAAAGGATCCGACCATTGCTTTGCCTGAGATGGACGGATTTACCATAATTAAGGTGAGAAGCATTTTGCGTTGTGAGGGAGACCGGAATTATTCCCGGGTTTTTTACAAGGACGGATCATCGGTTCTGGTGAGCCGTACTCTGCTGGAATTTGAACAGTTGCTTGCCCCATATGGATTTTCCAGGATACACCGTTCTCATCTGATTAACCTGGATTGTGTTATCCGTTACCTGAAAGCCGAAGGCGGCATGGTGGAGATGAGCGATCATGCCCGGCTGAAAATTTCTCCGAAATACAAGGAAGAGTTCCTGGATCGCTTGCTGCATAACAAACTGTGATTTTTTATATGACAGGTTTTGCTGTATACCGACAGACCCGCGGAAGCCGGCTGTTATTCTCCTTTCGGTGCTTCATTGTATAGGTTATTTGTGCCTGGGGTGTTTATGCGGCCGGTGTGTGCGGCTTGTTTTGGAACAGGCTGAGCAGGACAAACACCAGCAGCGAGGAAAGAATGCCAAAAATGTTGGCATTAAGGCCAAAGGGCAGGGGCGGGGCGGTGATGATCAGGCTCAGGGCAACCGTGCCTCCGGTAATCATAGACCAGAGTGCGGCCAGCGGACTGTTTTGACGGGGTAAAAGAGCTGCCAGCACTGGTACGAACATGCCGGAGACCATAAAGGTGTAGGAATGCAGCATCAGTTCCAGTACGTTGGGCATCTTCAGCGCCAGCAACAGGGCCAGTATGCCGATCAGCAGGGTGAACAGCTGGGAAAGGAGGAGGCTTTTCGGGACACGGTGCAAACGGAGAATGTCGGTAAGCAAATTGCCAGAGGCAGCCATCAGGCAACTGTCTGCAGTCGACATGATGGCCGAAAAATAAGCGGCCAGCACAACTCCGGTTAAACCAACCGGCAATACGGTTTTCAGCAGCAGGGGCAGTCCCATTTCCGAATCGATAGGCGATCCGGGAGCAAAGCCTGAGGATACGAACATGCCTTTGTCAAAGGCTACCTGGGCGAACATGCCCAGTATAACTCCGGTAAAAGCCATGACCGGATATTCAAACAGTCCGGCCACAAACCATGCTTTGCGGGCTGTCTTTAAATTGCGTGAGGCATAAATCCGCTGGTAGAGGGTCATTCCGATAAACCAGATGGGGATGATGGTGGTCATCCAGTTAAGGAACTGTTGCCAGCTGATGTTGGTTATGGAAAAAAATCTGTCGGGAAGCCCGCGGATCAGGCCTTCGTAACCCCCGATTCCGGCATAACAAATAGGCAGGGCAATGAAGATGAGTCCGGAGAGCAGAATAATCCACTGGATGGTGTCGGTGTAAATTACGGCTTTTAATCCGCCCATTACCGTATAACCCACGGCAATAATGCCCATGGTAAGCAGGGCCTGGTTCAGGCTGAGGGAGGGGAAGGTGGCGGAAGCCAGCTTGGCTCCTGCAAGGATCTGGGAACTGGTAAACCCAATGTACCCGATGGCGGAAATAATGCCGGCCATCAGGGCAATTTTTCCATTATAGGCATGTGACAGGAACTGGGGAAAAGACAGAAAATTATGTTTCCGGGAAAGCCGGTGTACCGGGGGAATAAGGATGACTGCGCTGAGCCAGGCTCCGACAAGTCCGGAAAAAAGGAGCCAGCTTCCGGATAATCCCATGATAAAACCCAGTCCGCCCAGTCCGATGGAAAAACCTCCTCCCACATCTGTAGCCACAACAGAAAGTCCGATGTGAAGGCTGTTCATTTTCCTTCCTCCCACAAAATAGTCGTCTGTGTTTTTGTTCTTCCTCAGAAAGAAAAAGCCTACTCCGAGCATGGAAAGCAGGTATACGGCAAAAATGGAAAAATCGACCGGATGCATCAGCTCAGCTCAACGTTTAATGTGTAGTAAGGCGGATTATCCGTATGGCTTATCCAGCGTTTTTTCATCAGCTGACTGAAACAGCTGAATCCGCTTTTATGCCCCAGTTTTAATTTCCTCAGGATTTCACCCATGGAGCATTCCCCGTTTTCCTGTAGAAGGATTAAAATCTTCTTTTCTGTTTCGTTATGAATTTTTTCTACTTTAATTTTCGTCATTGTTTTCCTGATTATACGGTGTTGCTGTTTCTGGTATGTTTTTCCCGGCATGGGCAAGCTGGTATCTTTTGCAGTTGTTCCATCCTTTTTCTCCCCGGTTGCAAAAAACATTCCTAACCAGTAAAAGGGAGGTGTTTTCCACCTTTACTTTTCCCCGGTAAACCGGACAGGTCTTTGACAGGGGACACAGTCTGCCCAGATTCCGTAATGCTCTCATGTCGCCATGGGTTTGTAATACACATTCATACTTTCGATTTTCCCGGCTATGTTTGTGTTGTTGACCAGCAGTCCGGCATACTGATAGCCTGAACGGATAAAGGTTTTGTTCATGCCCGGGGAGTTTAGCCGGGCAATGGTATATGCGGTTTTAATGCCAATTTGTGCCATTTCCTTTTCCATCTGCCGGAGCAGAAACCAGGCCAGGCCCTCTCCCCTGCATTCGGGCAATACGGCAAAGTCGGTCATCTCTGCATTTTTTGCCGTACGGTCCAGTTCTGCTGAAGAAAGACCGATGAGCCGGCTTTCTTTTTTAACGCCGAAATAGATCACCGAACCTTTTCGCATGGTTTCCAGGAGGTAGGCGGGATCCTGGATCGGGAAAGGGTAGGAGGCAAAAACCTGCCGGTAAATGCCGGTCATTTCTTCGGCATGTGTTTTGTTCAGCATGCTGATGCTATAACCCGGATCCAGTTTCCGGCTTTCCCGGTTCTTTGCAACCGGCGGAGAAAGCTGTCCGAAAAAACCGTTCAGCTTATCTTTGGGTTTGGATTCCCTGGAACTGCTGAAGTATTTGGCCATGAAAAACACATCTTCCTCTCCGTTATAGAAGCCGGGGATACTAGCTTCCATCTGGTAATCTCCGGTCAGAAAAAGCGGTTGGGCCCGGGCCGGGACCTTTGCAATAATCTTGGAATATCCTTTCCGGCCTGCCAGGCGGTCAAGTTTTTCAATGATGTTATCCTGGTCTTCCCAGCTGAATTTCATCAGGTAAATCCGGTTACTGGCTTCTCCGTGATGAATTACTGAATGTCCCAGTCTCTCAATGGAATCGTTCATAGTATTTTTCTTTTAGCCCTCTGTGATTACGCGGGGTACCTGAATTCGGTTTGTTGTATGAGCCGTTTTCTGTGTTCCGGTCTCGGAACGTGTTGGCGCCTGCACCTTTCAGTGAGACTGCGTGCCTTTGCCGCATCCGCTTGCCGGGTTCAGGCTTCCGAGGCTTCCGGCTGGGGTTTCTTTTCGGTCTCATCGGTTTCCTCCCTGCGGTGATACCGTTCGTTGTCTTCGGGAATGAGTGAGATGGAATCGTTCGAATCGGCCAGGAGTTTTTCTATGCCCAACGACTGTATCTCGTCACTTTCTTCCAGGTTCAGCTCCAGCGCGCAATGCTCACAGTCTCTGTCGCAAAACTTATTCTCATAATGATCGGGCTCTTTGTAGGTGGTGATCACCCCTTCGTAATTGCGAAGCACCACCTTGTTGGTTGACCAGGAGAGGATATAGTTGGGCATGATCGGTATCTTGCCTCCTCCTCCGGGAGCGTCAATAACATAGGTGGGTACGGCAAAGCCGCTGGTGTGGCCGATAAGGCTTTCCATGATCTCGATGCCTTTTCCCACAGGGGTGCGGAAATGGGAAAGCCCTTCCGAAAGGTCACACTGGTAAATGTAATACGGCCGGACCCGGTTTTGAACCAACTTATGCACGAGCCGTTTAATGATGCGCGGGCAGTCGTTCACATTGGCCAGCAGAACCGTCTGGTTTCCCAGCGGGAAGCCGGCGTCTGCCAGCTTTTTAAGGGCCTCCCGGGCCGAGCTGGTCAGTTCTCTCGGGTGATTGAAATGAGTGTTGATCCAGAGCGGCTGGTATTTTTTGAGCATGTTGACCAGTTCGTCGGTGACGCGGTAGGGCAGAACCACCGGAATTCTTGTGCCGATCCGTACCACTTCCACGTGGGGAATGGAGGTTACCTTTTCCAGCAGCCAGTCGAGCAAATTATCGGGCAGCATAAAGGGATCTCCTCCGGACAGCAGTACATCGCGTACATGAGGCGTGTTACGGATGTAGTCTATTCCTTTTTGAAGCTGCTGCTTGTTCGGAATATGGCTGGCATCCCCCACTTTGCGCTTGCGGGTACAGTGCCGGCAATACATGGCGCAAATGTTACTCACATGAAAGAGAACCCGGTCAGGATACCGGTGGGTAATTCCTTCCACCGGACTGTCATTTTCCTCCGACAGGGGGTCTTCCAGTTCGTTGGGCAGTACGGTGAGTTCGCTTACATTGGCAAAGGCCTGTTTGAAAACAGGGTCCTGCCGGTAATTGACTTTGGAGATCAGTGACAGATAATAGGGGGTGACGGACAGGGGAAATTTGTTTACCGTTTCTTCGAGCTGTTTGCGTTCTTCATTCGAAAACCGGATTCCGGTAAGGTGTTCAAAGGTCTCGATGGATGTAATGGCGTGTTTTAATTGCCATTTCCAGTCTTTCCAGTTCGAAAGTGTACTGTTTGTATTGATCTTGTTTGCTATGTCTTTTTGTATGCCGTTAAAGATGTCCATGCAATTTTGAATTGGTTTCTATGCGAACAAAATTAACAAATTTTAGGCGTTCTGCAAAATCGCATAGCGTTATAATAAAGGAATACTTGTTTTATTTGATTGAAAAAGAGTTTGTTGTGTAATTTTGAACAAAAAGTTTGTATGTTAGTATCCGACGCAGGGTTCAGAAATAAGTTTACATACGAATTATATGCAATTATTCCTGAAGTACATTTTCCTGTTCCAGATTGTCTTCCAGAGTGATCAGAGGGAAAGCTTCCACATCCTGAATGTCAAGCAGCCCGATCAGAAAGTTCAGCGTTTCTTCAATTTGCCTGATTTTTTTTTGCTCGAGTTTTTTAAGTTTTTTATCCAGCTGTTCGTGCAGCAGGGGAGGGATATGTTCCAGCAGTTTGCTTCCCCTGGAGGTCAGAATTATATTTACGACCCGTTTGTCGCCTGTACGGGGCAGACGGGCAATCAGGTTTTTGATTTCCAGCCGGTTGACAATGCCGCTTACCGTACTTGGATTAAGGTTCATAAATTTGCGGATCGCTCCCTGGGTGGACTGAAATCCGGGAGACTGGCTCAGGTAATTGAGACAAAGTACCTGCGGAATGCTTACTCCGTACTCTTTTTGTATCTTTTTGGATTCCATATCAATGGATCTGACGATTTTTCGGATCCGAATCAGTATCTCTGTAGTGTCCATAGAAAAGCAGTTATCATTGTCTGCCTGCAAAAATAGCAGAAATATGGTGTGTTGCCTTTTTTTTTTAACCTCTGATTCGAACGGGAAAGTAATGCAGTATGGCAACATGCATGTTTAACATGTTCTTATGTTTTGAAAACTTTTTAATACTTTTAGCGTAAATTTTAAACTTCCGGATCTGTTTATGGCGAATAAACCGGAACATATGCCGACGGATCATGATTTATGGCAAAAACTTAAGACAGGCGATAAGTCCTGCTTTAATCTGGTATTCCGGAAATATTTTTCCGAATTATATTATTACGGGCTCAGGATTGTGCCGGATGAAGAACTGGTAAGGGAATGTATTCAGGAAGTATTTATCCGGATCTGGGAAACCCGGAGTCGTTTGGCTGAAGTCGTCAATGTGAAAGCTTATTTGATCGTGTGCCTGAGAAGAATGATTCTTGCGGGAAAGAAAAATGTTGATAAGCAGATGGCCGTACGGTTGGGAACCATGGATTCTTCGGCATTTTTTTTCGATCTGAATGAATTTGAAAGGCATGAAGAAATTTCCGATGAAGTTAAAACAATTCTGCTTCATGCCGTAAATGCTCTTACCGTAAAGCAGCGGGAGCTGATTGTGCTGTTTTTTTATCATGGCCTGTCTTATGAGGAAATAGCAAAAGTGACCGGAATTACCGTGCCCGCTGTCCGGAATCTGATGTGCCGAAGCCTGAGTAGCCTGCGGGAAAAACTTGATGGGAAATCCGCGGAATGGATTAGCAATCAGTTTTTTATGCTTTTTTCGTCGGTAAAATCAAAAAAAAATCCTGAAGTGTGATGATGTTTTTGGTGCTTTTTTCTCTATAAGGGTATCGTTAGCTGATCAGGCCCATGAAAAGTACCGAGGAATTGTTGAATTTATTGTCCGACAAGGAATTTATAAAAAAACTGCTGGCTTGTAATTCATTAACCGGCCGGGGAAAAGCGTCTTTCTTCCATGCGTATATGCTTTCGAAGGAGGAGGCGGAAATTATACGTAAGCTCTGGGCCGGACTTGATTTCCGTCGTGGAGAGCTTCCTGCGGCGGTTATTGAAAGTGCGTTGAATGAGACGGTGTGGAAACTCGCTGAAAGAAACAGCCTGCCTGCAGAAAGAACCCTGCTGCAAAAAATGTATGACCGGTTTGCCCGGGTGGCGGCTTTGTTGCTGATTCCTCTACTGATTTATGCGGTTTACGGACGTTTTTTTTCCTTCGGTCCGGATTGGGAGGGTGACGAAGACCGCTTGATAACCGTATGTTCCCAGCCCGGTACGGTGACCAACCTGGTGTTGCCCGATGGAAGCCGGGTCTGGCTGAATTCCGGGAGCAGTCTGTCTTATCCCTCTGAATTCCAAGGTAAGACAAGGGAAGTAAGCCTCAGCGGGGAAGCTTATTTTGAAGTTGAGAGAAACAGCCGGGTGCCGCTGGTGGTAACCGCAGGGGGGATGTTTGTTCATGTATACGGTACAACATTTAATGTCTGTGCTTTTCCTGTTGAATCATCGGGTAAGGTTACCCTGGTTGAAGGAGCCGTGTCGCTGACATCCGGGGCAGGCAAATTTGACGGGAAGAATGAATATTTCATGAGTCCCGGGCAGACCGTGGTTTTTGAAAAGACATGCCGGACCCTGCA
>JBFWIL010000067.1:0-11723 GCA_050256015.1 Mangrovibacterium sp.
AGTATAATTTCTGAAATGATTGGATCCCCACGTATTTTATAATGTTGTGATGTATAGTAAATTAACACTTTTTAGATGAAGATCTTAATTACGGGGGCAAACGGACAACTGGGTTCGGAAATCCGGGAAAAAGCGGTCCGTTTTTCCGGATTCCGGTTTGTTTTTACCGATATCCGGGAGCTGGATCTGACTGACCGTGCGGCCGTTGAACGGTTAATGGAACAGGAGAGTCCGGATTTTTTGCTTAACTGTGCCGCTTATACGGCTGTGGATGTGGCCGAATCCGATGACGAACTGGCCGGATTGTTGAACATGAAAATTCCGGGCTGGTTGGGCAAAATTACGAAAAGCAAAGGGTGCCGGATGATTCATGTTTCCACTGATTATGTGTTTGACGGTACTGCCTGTTTGCCTTATAAGGAGAGCGACATGGTCAACCCTGAGTCGGTTTATGGAAAAACCAAGCTTAACGGAGAAATCAGTCTGCTGAGAGAAAATCCCGAAGCCATTATTATTCGTACGGCCTGGCTTTATTCCGCATACGGAACTAATTTCGTAAAAACCATGATCCGCCTGGGGCAGGAGCGCGATGAACTGAAAGTGGTTTATGATCAGGTTGGAACGCCGACTTATGCTGGCGATCTTGCGGAAGCGATTCTTAATATCGTTTCCGGTGCTGCAAAAGATATAGGGAACTGGAAGCCTGGTATTTATCATTACTCCAACGAAGGCGTGTGCAGCTGGTACGATTTTGCCCGGGCTGTTCATGAATTTTCTGAAATTAACTGCAGAGTACACCCCGTAACAACCGATGAATACCCGACTCCTGCACGGAGACCGGCCTTCAGCGTACTGAACAAATCGAAGATTAAACGGGTATTTAAACTTGAAATACCTTATTGGCGGGATAGCCTTAGAATTTGTGTGGAAGATATTAAGCGGTTAAAATAAGATTCGTATGGCAATCAATGAGGAAATATTAAAAGAAGTCATAAAAAAAGCCGAAAGCTGGCTGGGAGAAGTGTATGATGAAAAGACCCGGAGCGAGGTGCGCCGGATGCTTCAGCAGGAAGACAAAACCGAGCTGATCGATTCGTTTTACCGGAACCTGGAGTTCGGTACGGGAGGATTGCGTGGCATAATGGGTGCCGGATCAAACCGGATGAATGTATATACAGTGGGGGCAGCTACCCAGGGGTTGTGTAATTATCTGAAAAAAAAGTTTGCCTTCCTTCCATGCATCAAAGTGGCTATCGGCCATGATTGCCGGAACAACAGCCGGTTGTTTGCCGAAAAGAGCGCGGCTGTTTTTGCAGCCAACGGTATCCGGGTTTTTCTTTTTGATGACCTGCGTCCAACGCCTGAATTGTCGTTTGCTATCCGAGAACTTGGATGTCAGAGCGGGATTATTCTTACCGCTTCTCATAACCCAAAGGAATACAATGGCTATAAAGCTT
Organism: Mangrovibacterium sp.; assembly: GCA_050256015.1. Lineage (GTDB taxonomy): Bacteria > Bacteroidota > Bacteroidia > Bacteroidales > Prolixibacteraceae > JBFWIL01. The sequence goes on from JBFWIL010000067.1 coordinate 1,458, forward strand.
ATTGGGAAGACGGTTCGCAGATTGTTGCTCCGCACGATCAAAATATTATTGACGAAGTGCAAAAGGTAAAGGTTGAATCGATACGCTTCACAGGAAATTTGGGGTTGATTACCCTCATGGGAGAGGAAATGGACCGGAAATTTCTGGATAAGGTAAAAGGCGTATCCTTGGATCCCGAGGTTATTCAACGGCATTCTGATCTGAAAATTGTATACACCCCCATACATGGCACTGGTGTTCGGCTTATCCCCGCCGCTTTGAAGGCTTTTGGGTTTAAAAAAATTATTCATGTTCCGGAACAGGATGTTGTCAGTGGCGATTTTCCGACCGTGGTTTCTCCCAATCCTGAAGAACCGGCAGCAATGAGGATGGCCATGAAAAAGGGCTACGAGACCGATGCAGATCTGGTTATGGCTTCCGATCCGGATGCCGACCGGATCGGTGTGGCCGTGCGTAACCCGCACGGCGAGTTTGTCATTGTTAACGGCAACCAGACGGCTATGATATTTATCTATTACATTATTTCCAGGATGAAGGGGAAAGGCCTACTGAAAGGGAACGAATACCTTGTCAAGACTATTGTTACTACCGAAAAAATAGCAGAAATGGCCCGCCGGAATAGCATTGAATGCTTTGATGTGTATACGGGCTTTAAATACATTGCCGAGGTGATCCGGGAACAGGAAGACCGGAAGGTTTATATTGGGGGCGGAGAGGAGAGTTTCGGTTTTATGCCGGCCGCTTTTGTCCGCGATAAGGACGCTGTTTCTTCCTGTGCCCTGATGGCAGAGATTGCCGCCTGGGCAAAAGATCAGGGGAAGACCCTGTACGAATTACTTCAGGACATTTACCTGGAATACGGATACTCCAGGGAAAAGATGAAATACGTTGTGCGTCCGGGGAAAACCGGGGCAGATGAAATTCAGCAGATAATGATCGGCTTTCGGAAGAATCCGCCGACAACGCTGGGAGGAAGCAGGTTGGTCTGCATCATGGATTATGGTGATCTGACGAAACGGGATATGCTGAGCGGAGAAACTGTTTCCATTAATCAAAAAAACTTTTCTAATGTGCTTCAGTTTTTTACGGAAGACGGCACTAAAATTTCCGTTCGTCCTTCGGGTACCGAACCCAAGATCAAGTTTTATTTTGAGGTAAGCGGGAAACTGGGTGCACGTGAACAGTTTGATGAGGCAGAACGATTGGCGGAACAGAAAATCGAAGCAATCATGAAAGAGCTGGATTTTTAAAGGAATAAGAGGGATCAAGCAGTCTTGTTTACCAGATTACGGCTCGCCGTTTTTCGGGCAGGTACATCGGGTCGCCTTTCTTTACAGCAAAAGCGTCATAAAATTCAGGCATATTGCGAAGAGGACCGATTACCCTGAGACGGCCCAGCGAATGCACGTCTGTTTGGGTGAGTCGCAGGATTTCCTCATCACGGATATTCTGTGCCCACAGGTGGGCATATGAAAGGAAGAAACGCTGTCCCGGAAAAACCGTCTATGGTTTTTTCGTCTCCTGTTTGTGTCATCTTCATGGCTTGGAAGGTAATGTTTAGTCCACCCAGATCGGCAATATTTTCCCCCAGGGTTAGTTTGCCGTCTGCCCTGACCGTATCCAGCACGGTGTATTGATTAAACTGTTCAACAAGCAGGGCCGTGCGCTCATTGAAGCGGGCTGCATCTTATTCAGTCCACCAGTCGGTCAGGTTTCCGTGCTTGTCGTACTGCCGTCCCTGATCGTCAAAGCCATTGGGCATCTCGTGCCCGATTACCACGCCAATGGCTCCGTAATTGATAGCGTCATCCCCATTTATGTAAAAAAAGGGAGCTTGCAGAATGGACCATTCTGTCCTTGGCTTTGGGCGGAAAATATTGTTTTACGTAAAGTTGTCCGACCGCTTCCCCCATTATCTGGTCAGTCGTTTCCTGTACATGCTTCCAGCGGGGACGTTGGGCCTGGCTTCCGCTCAGGGTCTTACCGTAGAAGCCGAAACTCAGGTCTGCATAGGCCGAAGGCAGGAAGGAAGCCTGACGCGAAACCATCTGCCATTTCAGGTACAGTTTCCAGTTGCCGAGCGAAGTGCTTTGCATCATTTTGCTGATACCCGCAAAAAAATCGGGCTGGGATACGATAAATTCTCCCGGATCATTGATTCCCGTTTCCATGAAATACATTCTCCAGTTAAAGTCCGGAGCTATTCCCTGCAATCCGGCTATCGTGTTTACCGTATCGGCCTGATTTAGATCTTCCCGGATGGGAGCCAGTCCGGCTGCCTCCACAGCGGCCGAATCCATCCCGCTGTTATAGAAATCAGTAATCTTTTTTTCAATACTGCCTTCGGCGTATCCGGCTTCTTCCATTCAGGCGAACAGGTATTTAACCTGTTCACTGGCCTGGTCGGCCAGTTTGTCGAAGGTGCCAAACCGGCTTTTGTCCGCCGGAAGCGGATTGTTCTCTTCCCATTTGTTGTTGGCATAGGCATCAAAGTCGGCAGCTGGAGAAATGGTGGTGTCCAGATTGATGAGGTCCGTGGTTTTCATCTCCTGGCGGGGCGACTGGCTGTAGGCGGTAAGCATGATCAGGTATGCAGCAATAATCAAGGCATTCGTTTTTTGCATGGATGTGTATTTAAAAATGTTTTTGCTGTCAGGTTGCAAAAATCATAAGGATACGGAACAGAAAGAAATATGGCATGTATTTTCAATATCTTTTCACGAAATCGGTTGCAGGGAACTGTTCTGCATAACAGGAAAACCCGGGGATGGTTCAGAAACATTTCCTATCTTTGCGCCATCAAAAAAATGATCCATGCAAGAAAAGATTCTGATCCTGGATTTCGGGTCCCAGTATACCCAGCTTATCGGACGCCGGGTACGCGAGCTGAATATCTATTGTGAGATCCATCCGTATAATCATTTCCCGGAACCGGATGAGCTGGTAAAAGGAGTTATCCTGAGTGGAAGTCCGTTTTCCGTGCGTGATGAAAAAGCTCCGGTGCCCGATCTTTCAGGGATAAAAGGGCAAATACCGGTACTGGGAATCTGTTATGGTGCCCAGTATCTGGCACATTTTTACGGGGGCGAGGTCAAACCTTCAAATTCTAGGGAGTACGGAAGGGCCAGACTGGGCTATATGGACCACGATGCTGATTTGTTCCGGAATATTGGCCCGGACACTCAGGTGTGGATGTCGCATGGAGACACCATTGAACGCCTGCCTGAAAACTATCGGGTGGTTGCTTCCACAGCCGATGTAAAAAATGCAGCGTACAAAATAGAAAACGAACCAACATGGGCTATTCAGTTTCATCCTGAAGTTTACCATACCACGGAGGGGCTGCAGCTGCTCCGGAATTTTACGGTAGATATCTGTGGATGCCGTCAGAACTGGACGCCGGCTTCTTTTATTGAAACCACCGTTGCTTCGCTGAAAAAGAAGTTGGGCCAAGACAAAGTTGTTCTCGGACTCTCTGGCGGGGTCGACTCTTCGGTGGCCGGGGTCTTGCTGAACCGGGCTGTCGGGGAAAACCTGAGCTGTATTTTTGTGGATAACGGACTGCTCCGGAAAAATGAGTTTGAGCGGGTGCTCGACTCATATAAGGATATGGGACTGAATGTGATAGGGGTGAATGCCCGGGATAAATTCTGGAACGATCTGAAAGGGATAACCGATCCTGAACAAAAGCGGAAGATCATCGGACGCGATTTTATTGAGGTGTTCGATGCGGAAGCCCGTAAGCTAAAAGAGGTGAAATGGCTTGCTCAGGGAACTATCTATCCGGATGTGATAGAGTCGGTTTCGGTCAACGGCCCTTCGGCTACGATCAAATCGCATCACAATGTAGGCGGGTTGCCGGGAAAGATGAACCTGAAAGTGGTAGAACCCCTGAGCCTGTTGTTTAAGGATGAGGTTCGCCGGGTAGGCAAGGCCATGGGGGTAAAGGAAGAACTGCTTGGCAGGCATCCTTTTCCCGGCCCGGGACTGGGCATCCGGATTCTTAGCGATGTTACCCCGGAAAAGGTAAGAATTCTTCAGGAGGCTGACGATATTTTTATCCGCGGACTTAAGGAATGGGACCTGTATGACCAGGTTTGGCAGGCCGGTGTGATGTTGCTGCCTGTACAGTCGGTCGGCGTGATGGGAGACGAACGGACTTATGAGAATGTGGTTGCCCTGCGTGCGGTGATGTCTACCGACGGCATGACAGCCGATTGGGTTCATCTGCCATATGAGTTTTTGTCAAAAATGTCGAATGAGATTATCAATAAGATTAAGGGAATTAACCGTGTTGTGTACGATATCAGCTCAAAGCCGCCGGCAACCATTGAGTGGGAATAGTCAAGACAACAGGCATGCCCGTGGGGCAGGAACGGTTTTTTTGCCGGTAGGTGCGCCGGATGGAACAAGCTCATTGACCGGGAACCGATGGGCTTTAATCGGAAAATGAATCAGATGAACTACAAAGCAAACATACGGATGGCAGCGGGTATTCTGGCCATAGTCCTGCTGTTTATTTTTCAGCCGGCAGAAGGCCAGCAGATCGAGACCAACATGATCAAATACGGCCGGATGCTGCAGCTGATCGAGAATTTTTATGTGGATACGGCAAACATCGGTGAACTTACCGAAAGTGCGATTGTCCGGGTGCTGTCTGAGTTGGATCCCCATTCTGTTTATATTTCCCGGGAAGAGGTGAAAAAGATGAATGAGCCGCTGGAAGGCAATTTCGAAGGCATCGGGATTTCTTTTAACATTTTGCGCGATACACTGGTTGTGGTTACAACCATTCCGGGAGGACCTTCGGAAAAAGTCGGGCTTATGCCAGGCGACCGGATTATTTTAATTGACGGTAAGCCGGTAGCCGGAATTGGCCTGCGCAACAGCGATGTGATGGATAGGTTGCGCGGGGAAAAAGGAACCCGTGTGCAGGTCCAGGTTCGCCGGAGAAAGGAAAGCGGGTTACTCCGTTTTACCATTGTTCGTGACAAGATTCCCATCCACAGCGTGAACGCTTCTTACATGCTGAACGAAAAAACCGGTTACATTAAGCTGAATCGTTTTTCTGCCACCACCACCGATGAATTTTTCCAAGCCATCCGGGAACTGAAAAATAATCCGCAGTTTGAAAATCTGGTGCTTGACCTTCGGGGAAACGGAGGGGGCTATCTGAAGTCGGCCATAGAAATGGCCGATCAGTTTCTTGAAAATCAGCAGCTGGTGGTGTATACCCAGGGGGTGCATGAAAAGCGTAAAAATTATAAGGCTTCGGCCCTGGGCGAATTTGAAACCGGAAAATTAGTGGTACTGATTGATGAAGGATCTGCGTCGGCCAGTGAGATTGTTGCCGGGGCTGTGCAGGACTGGGACCGGGGAATCATTATCGGCCGCCGGTCTTTTGGCAAGGGCCTTGTCCAGCAGCCTTTCCCTTTGACCGACGGTTCGTTAATCCGGCTTACCACGGCCCATTATTATACCCCCAGCGGAAGGGGAATTCAAAAGCCTTACGCTCAGGGGGTAGAGAAGTACCGTATGGATTATTATAACCGCTTTGAGAACGGAGAGCTTTTCACCCGCGACAGTGTTCATTTTGACAAGAGCCAGTCGTTCCGGACTCTCAAGAACAACCGGGTAGTATACGGCGGCGGTGGGGTAATGCCCGATCTCTTTGTGCCTATGGATACTTCTTCCTACTACCGTTTTTATAATCAACTGATCCGGCAGAATATTCTTTATCCTGCAGCACTCGACTACCAGCTGGCTAACCGGGAAGAAATTTCCGGAAGATACCCTGATTTTGCCGGTTTTATGGAAAATTATGAAGTGGGGGAGGAATTGATAACTGGCATGATTGCGGAAGCCGGAAAGGAAAAAATAGAAACGGACAAGGCCAGTGTCGATTTTGCACGTCCCCTGATTCAAAAACAGGTAAAAGCCTTGTTAGCCCGCGACCTGTACGGAGGCAATTATTATTATACGGTGATTAACCGGGACGACCGGGCGGTACAGAAAGCCCTGGAAGTGCTGGAAGATTATGAACACTTACTTGTTGACAACCTGAATTATGCCGGAGACAATCGTTAACTGGCTTACAAATCATGTGGTGGAAATTCTGGGAGCTCTGCTGGGGATCGTATACATTATCCTGTCCATTCGCCAGAATATTCTTACCTGGCCGGTGGGACTCCTTACTTCAGCCCTGTACATCTGGGTGTTTTTCCGGTCGAAATTTTACGCCGACATGTCGCTTCAGGTTTATTATGTGGCCGTCAGTCTGTACGGCTGGTACTACTGGCTGAAGGGTGGAAATAAACAGGAAGAGCGAGTTGAGCTTTCCGTGGTAAACACGCCCGTAAAACTGTTCCTTCCTCTGATCCTGGTTACCCTGTTTTTGTTTGTTTTGATTGGTTACGTGCTTAGTCATTATACCGATTCTCCTGTAGTCTTGGGCGATGCCCTGACTACGGCTCTGAGCCTGACCGCTACCTGGATGCTTGCCCGGAAATACCTCGAGCACTGGCTGGTGTGGATCGTTGCCGACATGATTTCTCTGACGCTATACCTGTACAAGGGACTATGGCCTACAGTTATACTGTTTGTTGTTTATACGGGTATGGCCGTGGCAGGCTTTCGGCTGTGGAAAAAGGATATGCAGCATCGGTCCGTACAGGAGATAAAGTGCTACAATAACCCGTAAAACGTATGTCCCAGAATAAGATCATTGTCCTAACCGGTCCGGAGTCCACTGCAAAAAGCACGCTAAGCAGTGAACTGGCCCTTTTTTTCAAGGGGAATTGCATGCAGGAATATGCCCGGGAATACCTCCGGGGAAAAAGCAGTTATACCTATGCCGATGTGGAAATTATTGCCAGGGAACAGATACGGCAGTACGAAGCTGCCCGGCGATCGGACAAGCTGGTTTTTATGGATACCTGGCTGATCATTACCCGGGTCTGGTTTGAATGGGTATACGGCCGGGTTCCCGGCTGGCTGGATGCGGCAATAGTTGCCTGTCCTGTCGATCTGTATTTGCTTTGCCGTCCTGATATTCCCTGGCAGCCCGATCCCTTGCGTGAACACGGCGGAGAGGAGCGGAACCAGCTTTTTTTGATCTATCGGGATGAATTGGAAAAACGCGGTTTCCCCTATGCCGAGCTTGGAGGAGATGGAGAGGAACGCGTCCGGAATGCCAGGGATGCTGTACAAAAAAGGTTGGGGATATGTGCCTGTAACTGATTTGTATTTCATGGGATTATCGACTACTTTTAAATGCAATGATTAATTGATTTTGGCTATGCAATCTGAAAACTTCATTATTCAAAAAATAAACAGGGCCGTTGAGGAACTGGCCGATCCAAAGACATACAGTCCTGTCTGTCATGACCATCGTCTGGGGGAAGCCCTGCCTTCAACAAAAAAGTTATCGGTTATTGTAAAAATGATCCGGGAAATCATTTTCCCAGGTTATTATGGCAGTACAAGTCTGCGTCCCGATACCATGCGCCATTATATGGGTGTATATGTAGATGAGCTTTTTGAACTGCTTTCGGAACAGATCCTGGCCGGTTTGTGTTTTTCCTGTCCTGATGCGAAAAAAATGGAGATTATGGAACAGAGTCGTCATGCCCAAAGCATTGCTTCTGATTTTATAGCCTATCTTCCGGAGATTCGCCGGATGTTGGTTTGTGATGTGGAAGCGGCTTACCTGGGCGATCCTGCAACATTTGACCGCAGTGAGGTCATCTTCTGTTATCCGGCCATCCGGGCTATCTCGAATTACCGCATTGCCCACCGGCTGGTGGAGTTAGGCGTGCCTTTGATCCCTCGAATTATTACGGAGATGGCTCATTCGGAAACGGGCATAGACATTCATCCCAAGGCCCGGATCGGTGAATTTTTCACGATCGATCATGGTACGGGAGTAGTCATCGGTTCCACCTGTATTATCGGGAACAATGTCAAATTGTATCAGGGCGTAACCTTGGGGGCAAAAAGTTTTCCCCTGGATGAGAATGGCAACCCGATAAAGGGAATTCCCAGGCATCCCGTTGTGGAAGACAATGTGATCATTTATGCTCAGGCCACTATTCTGGGAAGAATCCGGATCGGCAGGGATTCGGTAATCGGCGGTAATGTCTGGGTGACCCATAATGTCCCTCCCAACTCGCGTGTTCTTCAGCTTAAGACCCGTGATCGTTCGTTTCAGGATGGCGCGGGGATCTGATTGTTTACCTGTAACTATTTACATGACCGATAATATGATTTTGGTAGCCACGACTTATGCCGGACTGGAGGAAGTGCTTGCCGGGGAGCTGGTTGCCCTGGGGGCGGATGAGATCCAGGTTCTGCGCAGGGCTGTCTGTTTCCGGGGCGGAATGGAAATGGTCCTGCGGACAAACTATGCCCTGCGGACTGCACTTCGGGTTCTGATGCCCCTGAAATCCTTCCGTGTTTTTCGCGTGGATGACCTGTATCATCAGGCTTCAAAGATTCACTGGGAGGACCATTTTTCTGCAAAACAGACGTTTGCTGTTCAGTCTACGGTTTTTTCTTCCATGTTTTCCAATTCCATGTTTGCGTCCCTGAAGTTGAAGGATGCGATTGTTGACAGGTTTAGGAGGGTAAGCGGAAGAAGACCTTCGGTCGATGTAAAAAAACCGGATGTGCTGATCAATCTGCATTTGTCGGCGGACAGCTGCACGGTATCGCTCGATAGCAGCGGCGAGTCGCTGCACAAACGAGGATACCGGTCTGGCAATCACGAGGCACCGCTTAGTGAGGTTTTGGCTGCGGGATTGCTGAAACTTTCGGGGTGGACGGCAAAAGAACCACTTGCAGATCCAATGTGCGGCTCGGGTACCGTTGCGATTGAAGCTGCTATGATGGCTGCTCAGGTTATGCCAGGGGAACTGGGCCGGAACTATGCCTTTATGAACTGGAAAAACTATAACCCGGATTTGTTTGAACAGGTAAAAAGGAATTTTTCCAACTGCGATCCGGAGGTCGTTATCTATGGTTCCGACCTGTTGCGTCGCAACATAAGGCTGACAGCTGTAAGTGCAGAACGAGCTGGTGTGGCAGAACTGTTGAGGCTGCAGGTGGCCGATTTCCGGAGTCTTATACAGAAGAGCGACTGTTCCTTCCTTCTGTTTAATCCGCCTTATGGCGAGCGCCTTATCCCGGGAGACGATGCTTTTTATGCCATGCTCGGAGAAAGGTTGAAGCATGGTTTTACCGGTTCGGAAGCCTGGATAATCAGTACGCCTGCCTGCTTCCGGAATATCGGACTCCGCCCGGCCCGGAAAATCCCGCTCTACAATGGATCAATTCCTTGCAGTTTTCGGAAGTTTGAGCTTTACCGGGGCTCCCGGAAAAAGAAAAGTGCTGCTGCTGTTCCCTCCTGAATCCCCCGGCCGAAAATTACGAACCGGGGGGTTGGGAAGGAGAGAATTTTTGTTTCAATAACATAAAAAAACGTTTTCCGGAGAAGCGGTACAACCGGCAACCGAGAACAAAGGATTAAGGAATTTTGCGATTAACCTGTCTGCTGTTCCGGGATTGTGTTTTTATGGTTTGTATCTCATTTTTCTTAATATGGCTTCAGCCTGTTTGTGGTAATATCCTTTTCCGGAAGCTATCATGCTGAACAAAGCATAGGCTTTTCCCCTATCTTCCAGCTGCAGGTAACACAGTCCGGTATACCATTCCGCCTGATCGGTAAAAAGATTCCCCCGGCCTACGCGGCAGTAACTGGCGATTGCTTTTTCATAGCTGCCGATTGCCTGAAAGCTCATTCCCGAGTAAAAGAGAGCAACCGGATCTTTCTCTTTTTGTTCGAGCACCAGGCTGAACTGCTTGAGGGCTTCTTCATAATTCCCTTCATTAAACCGGAGCATGCCGGTGTTTATGGCACGATCTGCCGATTCTGTTACTGAACGGCTGATGCCTGTTCCCGGATAGGGCGTATAATAGTTTTGGTACAGTTTTTCGGGTGTGGCCGGCATGTCGTGCCTGAGTATTCCGCTTATCCCGATCAGGAGGAGCAGGGATGCAGCTACAGCGGTTGCCGCCAGCTTTTTACGTGGCAGCCGCTGAAAAAGGGAACGTTCTTTCTGACGGATGCCCCGTGACTCTTCTCGGATGTTGTCCAGGCGTACTCTGAGCTCCATGACATCGTTTTCCCTGATGGCCTGGTTTATTTCCTGATGCAGCAACAGTTCCGCATGCAGTTCCGGCTGAACTTCCATCTGTGCTTCAAAAACT
>JBFWIL010000068.1:0-11694 GCA_050256015.1 Mangrovibacterium sp.
GAATTATTTACTGATGGCTCCGCAAACAGGAGCAGAATCCAACGCATTCAGCGCTTTTTTACCCCTGATCCTGATCATGGTGATCTTTTACTTTTTTATGATCCGGCCTCAGGTAAAGAGACAAAAAGAACTGAAAAAATTTAGGGAAAGCCTGTCCAAAGGAGACAAGGTGGTAACCACGGGAGGCATTTACGGAAAAGTTGCCGAGATAAAGGACAACTACATCATTATGCAGGTAGACGATAACGTAAAGCTCCGGGTGGATAAGAGCGCAATCGTCAAAGACATGTCGGATGTCACTCCCCGGAAATAGACGCATAAAGCTTTCAGGAAAGGGCTGACAATTATTCGGCCCTTTTTTATCTTTGAGTGCGTGAAACGAAATCATCTATATTGCAAAATACTGACAATACTGAAGATATTCAGAATGAGGAACAACAAAAAGCTGGTCGCCTACCTGGTTTTTGTAGGTATTGCGACCATTTTCTGGTTTCTGAATGCACTGAACAAGCAGTATTCCGTAGAACTGACTTTCCCTGTAAAATACACCAACTGGCCAAAAGGCAGGATTTTGGTCAGCGATCCTCCCAGGGAATTTGTTCTACGGGTAAATTCGTTCGGATTCACACTGCTCCGTTACAAGCTGAGTATGGCTTTTTCTCCGTTGATCTTCAATGTCAATGTATTTACCTCCGGGAAAATTGAATCTTCCGATCGTTCTACATTCAAAATAGCCACCCGGCCGTTTATTAACAGGCTTTCCTCCCAGGTTAGTAACGAATTGAAGATCACCGGAATATACCCTGACACCCTGGTTTTTCGCTTTGAACAGGTCGTCAGCCGGCTAGTTAAGGTTCAGCCCGTCGTCAGTTACACGCTCAAACGACAGCATTTCCTGAACGGGAAAATTATAACCGTTCCCGATTCCGTCCGGGTATCCGGGCCGGGTTCACTTGTCGATACGCTGAGCTTTGTCGCAAGCGTTCCCCGGCATTTCAAGGAAATCAATCACAGCATGCAGCAGCAGATTTCCCTGGCCGGGATCAAACAGCTGGAGTACAGCACCGGGAAGGTGATGCTGGAAATCCCCGTGGAAGAATATACGGAGAAACAGCTGCAGATACCGGTTACGGTCCGGAATCTTCCGGCAGATACCCGCATCAATCTTTTCCCGGAAAAGGTAAATCTCAGTTTCATGATCGGACTGAGCCGGTTCCGGGAGGTCACACCGGAAGATTTTCTGGTCACGGTTTCCTTTGCAGATATTCTTCAGCAAAAAGACCTGCTGGAACTGAAGCTGGAAAAACAACCACCTTTTATACAGTCCGTTTCCATATTCCCGGAGCAAATTGAATATCTCATTGAACAATAAGACATGATCAAAGTAGGCATAACAGGAGGCATTGGCAGCGGGAAAACCACTGTCTGCCGGTTTTTCCGTACACTGGACATACCGGTATTCTCTGCCGACGAGGAAGCAAAAATCATAATGAACAATTCTCCCCTGGTCAGATCCCGGCTAATCCGGTTATTCGGAACTGATATATACGGAAGCGACCAGAAACTGAACCGGTCCAGGCTGGCCGGATTAATCTTCGGAGATCCGGAACTGCTCAGGCAGGTTAATGAGCTGATCCATCCGGCAGTCAGGGAAAGCTTTATCCGATGGACGGAACAGCAAAGCAGTCCCTATGTCGTTTACGAAGCGGCTATCCTGTTTGAAAGTGGTTTTTACCGGCTTATGGATTATATCATTCTGGTCACCGCTCCCGAAGAAGAAAGGATCCGGAGGCTCAGGGATTACAGGGGGCTTAGCCGGGAAGATATCACCAGGCGAATCAGCCAACAATGGCGGGATGAGCAAAAAGCAGTTCTGGCAAGCTGTATCCTGAGAAACGATAATAAAGAAATGCTTATTCCAAAACTGTTGGAACTGGATAATAAATTCAAATCACATGGGTAAGTTTACAAAATGGATTGCCGGAGGACTGGGCTGGGCTTTTCTGGGACCGCTCGGGGGAATACTCGGATTTGTACTGGGCTCGGTAGTTGAACAAGGCGAATTGCGTGAAGTTCATCCTCCGGGAGGAAACAGAAGCACCACAACCGGAGGGTACGTCATGAGTATGCTGGTGCTGATCGCAGCCATGATGAAAGCTGACGGGAAAGTGCTCAAATCAGAACTGGACTATGTAAAACATTTTTTTGTACGAACCTTCGGCCCCGGATCGGCAGGCGAAGCAGTAAAAATGCTGCGTGATATGCTTAAGCAGACCATTCCTGTGACCGACATCTGCCGGCAGATCCGTAAAAATATGGATTATTCCTCCCGCCTGCAATTGCTGCATTTCCTGTTTGGCATTGCCCGGGCCGACGGTAACGTCACGACCGGAGAGCAGGAACTGCTGAAATACATGGCCTCCCAGCTTGGCATCAGTCAGCAAGATTATGAATCGATCGGGTATATGTTTATTCCAGACACGAACGCCGCATATAAAATCCTCGGAATTGAATCTACAGCCACGGTCGAAGAGATAAAAAAAGCCTACCGGAAGATGGCCATGAAATATCATCCGGACAAGGTTAGCTACCTGGGAAAAGAAGTACAGGATGCTGCCGGGGAAAAATTCAGGAAGGTCAGTGAAGCTTATGAAAATCTGAGAAAAGAACGTAATTTTAATTGAATCATGTCCTGTTTGAAATACACCTTCCGGCTTTCTCCCGACGATGAAATGAAGCGGGAGATTTTGACAGCCTACTTGTCGGAATTTGCCTTTGAAGCCTTTGAGGAAAACAAAGAAGGACTCCTGGCTTACGTTCCCGCTGGCAAACTGGACACAAAGAAGATGGAAATGGTTCTGGACAGCCTGCCTTTCCGTACCCGCTTTGTCCTGGCTGAAGAACCCGACATCAACTGGAACCGGGAATGGGAGAAAAATTACTTCAAGCCCCTGCTGATTGGCGGAGAATGTCTGATCCGGGCCCCTTTCCATAAAGATTATCCCGCAGCACGCTATGAAATTGTCATTGAGCCCAACATGGCCTTTGGCACCGGCAATCATGAGACGACCTCGCTGATGATCACTCAGTTGCTGGAACTCGACCTGATCGGGAAAACCGTGCTTGACATGGGTTGCGGCACGGGAGTACTGGGCATTCTGGCCTCCGTATGCGGATGCCGGGACGTTACTGCCATTGACATAGACCACCGGGCCATGGAAAGTGTGCTGAAAAATGCATCGCTCAACAAGATTAACAACCTGAAAGCTTTCACCGGAGATGCCGGTCTGCTTCCCGAAGTCCCGTCTTTTGACCTGATTCTGGCCAACATTCAAAAAAATGTAATTCTGAACGACATGGCAAGCTATAAAAACGCCCTTAAAGAAGGCGGTATACTGATAACCAGCGGCTTCTACCTGGAAAATCTGGAGGAGGTCATCTGCCGGGCTGCAGAGCTTTTTTTGCAAAAAAGCAGGATATACGAAAAAAACAACTGGGTGGCCGTCTCCTTTATAAAATAATTTCTCAGTATGCACATGGGCTTTCCCCTGTTCTGTATCTTCAGAAGCGGGTGCGTTCAAATTCCAGCACTTCCAGATCGCTTATCCGTTTCCCGTCTATGCAGAACCTCAGCGCAGTGCATACCCGGTGAAAACCTTTGTTCCCGGCTGCCCCCGGATTCATAAACAAACATTCGTGTTTTTTATCGTACATCACCTTCAGAATATGGGAATGACCTCCGATCAGCAAGCTGGGAGACCGGATGCCGAGTTCCCGCCGGATCGCCGGACTGTAACGGCCGGGATATCCGGAGATATGAGTCATCAGCACCTCCACATCTTCACAGTAAAAGCGGCTGCATCCGGGAAACATCCTGCGCAGCACCCTGTCGTCTATATTGCCGTAAACCGCCCGAAACGGTTTCAAGCCTGCCAGTTCATCAGCCAGAGCAACAGTCCCGATGTCTCCGGCATGCCATATCTCATTTACCGGCTCGAAAAAACTCAGGGTCCGCCGGCTTATGGTTCCGTGTGTATCTGAAATCAGTCCGATCTTAATCATGATCCGTTTTTCTTTTGGTATACCAAAAATAGTGTAATTTTGCTCCCGGAAGAAATGGCAAATACCGATATATGAAGCGTATTGTAATTGTTCGACATGCCAAAGCGGTGCCCTACGGGTATGAGGACGACTTTAACCGGGAACTGCGCAGAAAGGGCAAGGAAGATGCCCGGGTACTGAGTCTGGCGCTGAAAGGAGAACGGGTCTTCCCCGACCTGATCATTTCCAGTCCGGCCCAAAGGGCTTGGAAAACCGCGGAGATCTTTGCCGGAAACCTGCGTTATCCTGTTTCCCGGATCATGGAAGAAGATGAGCTTTATGAAGGTCTGGGCACCCGGGATTTCCTGGAAATAATTTTCAAGTTGCCGGAGGAAGTTCAGACCGTTTTTATTTTTGGTCACAATCCAACCGTTTATTACTTGGTAAACAACCTGGTCAGAATGTTTAACAACGATATGCCCACCTGTTCCACAGTCGGCATTGATTTTCAGGCTGACAGCTGGGCCGGAGTGGCCGCCCGGGAGGGAAAGCTGGCCTTTCAGCTGATGCCGCGGCTTTTCAAATAAATCCATCCGTTTGTTATGTTACCACTTTTCTATGCTCCCGACATACAGCAGCCCGACTATGAACTGAACGAAACGGAGTCGGTCCATGCCATACGCGTACTCCGTCTGGGAACGGGTGACCGTGTTAATCTGGTAGACGGCAAAGGATCCTGCTACGAAGCAATGATCACTGAAGCCCACCCTAAGCACTGCGTGCTGGACATTCGTGCCAGCCATACCATACCGTCGGGTCGGAATCAGTATCTGCACCTTGCGGTGGCTCCTCCCAAAAACACGGACCGCTTTGAATGGTTCCTGGAAAAAGCCACTGAAATCGGCATTGAAGAAATCACGCCGGTGATCTGTGAACATTCCGAGCGCAGGAACCTAAAACTCGACAGAATGAGGAAGATCCTGATCGCAGCCATGAAGCAATCCATGCAAGCCCGCCTTCCCAGGCTGAATGAGCCGGTATTGCTCAGCCGGCTTATCCGGGCTCCGTTTACCGGGAGAAAATATGTGGCACACTGTGCAGATCAGGAACGAAAAGAGCTGAATAAGGAAATCGCATCCTGCCGCTCCAACCTAATCCTTATCGGACCGGAAGGCGACTTTTCCCGGACAGAAATAGAACTGGCCCTGCAGCAGCAGTTCGTTCCGGTAAGCTTGGGGAACAACAGGCTGCGTACAGAAACGGCAGCCATCGTAGCCTGTCATACAGCAGCCCTGATTCTGAACACTACTGATCCATAAAAAAATTTCTGCTCTCTGCCGAATTATAAAGGATAATCACCCAAGCAGTTTATGACAAAACCAAAGATCCGTTTTCTTCTGAAAAACCTGTTAAACGGGCTGGCCTACATGGTCATTATGGCCATTGCCTATTTTCTGTTTAAAAATTTAGTATTCGATCCCAATCAGGCGGCCTGGCTGAAACGTTTTTATCAGAATCCGATCGCAGTTTATCTGATATATATCGGATCAGAAATTTGTTTTGGCCTGTTCCCTCCCGAATTGTTTATGATCTGGGCGCTTTACAAAGGCGACCAGCTTCACTACTGGGGTAATCTGGCATTTTTTACGGCGGTTTCGTATGGTGCCGGGTTCCTGGGTTTTCTAATAGGCCGCTACCTACAGCAAATACTGATTTTCCGCTACATGAGCAGGCGATTTTTTAGCCGCTACTGGCCGCTTTTCAGGAAATACGGATCCATTCTTCTGGTAACGGCCGCGTTGACCCCTCTGCCATGGTCAGCCATAAGCATGCTGGTGGGAACCAGCAATTATCCGGTAAAGAAATTTCTGTTGGTAGCGTTAAGCCGGATAGTACGCTTTGCTGTTTACGGCTATCTGATTTCTCATACCCGCTTTTTTTAGCAAACCGACTTTTACCAGGCAGATAGTTACCACCGGGATTATTCTGAAAAGAATCCGCTCCAGCTCTTCTGCCAGGTAGTCATTTTTCCGAAGACAAAAGAGTTCCGGAAGATTTTCCGTATATTCTATAACAGCTTTGCCAGCTTTGAATTGAAATCCTAATTTCTTAACTCTGTAAAGACATTCTGAACAGCAAAAACAATGAAATGAGACATGAAAAGGATTCCGGCTGGTACATGAACCGCGAAGAAAAGTATGTTGCCCGCAACTATCATCCGCTTCCGGTTGTGCTGGAACGCGGAGAAGGCATTTATGTATGGGATGTGGAAGGAAAACGCTATTTTGATTTCCTGGCTTCCTATTCCGCCGTCAATCAGGGACACGGACATCCGCGGATCCTGGAAGCCCTTACCGGACAGGCAAAACATCTGGCACTTACTTCCCGCGCTTTTTACAACAGTGTGCTGGGTGAATGGGAGGAATATGTCACCCGGCTTTTTGGCTACGACAGGGTACTGCCAATGAACACCGGAGCCGAAGCAGTGGAAACAGCCCTGAAACTTTGCCGGAAGTGGGCGTACAAAATCAGGGGAATCCCACGGAACCAGGCCCGGATTATTGTCTGCAACAATAACTTTCACGGACGGACCATCACGATAATTTCCATGTCATCCGATCCGGATGCCTATAAGGATTACGGCCCGTACACCCCTGGATTCCTTAAGATTCCCTTTAACGACACCCATGCACTGGAGGAAGCCCTGCAGCATTCAGACGTGGCCGGATTTCTGGTGGAACCTATACAGGCTGAGGCAGGTGTGTATGTACCCGATCAGGGCTATCTGAAAAAGGCAGCAGCCCTTTGCAAAAAGCACAGGGTACTGTTTCTGGCAGACGAAGTACAGACAGGACTGGCACGTACAGGAAAAATGCTGGCCTGTGAACACGAACAGGTACGCCCCGACATCCTCATTTTAGGGAAAGCCCTTTCGGGCGGACTCTACCCGGTATCCTGCGTACTGGCCGATAACGAAATTATGCTGACCATCAAGCCGGGAGAACATGGATCCACTTACGGAGGTAATCCGCTTGCTGCACGTGTATCCCTGGCTGCGCTAAAACTGATCCGGGAAGAGAAACTGGCTGAAAATGCCCATCGGATGGGAAAGATTTTCAGAAAAAGCCTGCGCAGCATCCGTTCCGGAATGTGCATGGAAGTACGTGGCAAAGGACTGCTCAATGCCATGTCCATTCGTCCGGTTCGTGGGAAAACAGCCTGGGACCTTTGTCTGGCTATGAAAGATAACGGACTGATTGCCAAGCCAACACACGAACACATTATCCGGTTCACCCCACCCCTTGTGATCACGGAAGAGCAGTTGCAAGAAGCTCTTCTCATTATCCGAAACACACTGGAGTCCTTCGGAAACGGATCTACTTCCCGGATGCCTGCTTCCTAGACAAAATGCCGGTCACTCCTTTCATCATAATGTCAAAATCGGGTTGATACTGAATGACAAACAAACCCTGATTGAGAAAGCCTCCCTCCTGTGAAACCCGGACAAAAGACGGTTCCGACTGCAGCAGGTGAACTTGCATATGCGAAAGACAGGATCTGAAATCCCTGCCGTACCGAAAAAGGGCAGACAGGAAATAAAACGCAACATCATACCCCTGAAAGCTGTACTGGTTGGGTTCAGCAGCAAATTCTGCCCGGAAACTCCGGATAAACCGGTTCACCAACGAATCTCGGTAATTTACATAATATGGGCTCAAAAATGTCAGTTTTGACCGGTGGAAATATTCTGTCTGGATGCTCCGGTAACGCGGGAAACTGGAAAGACCAACCAGGGTAACCGGAAATTCGCCGGTTAAGGAATTCAGACTGGTAACCACCTCACTGATACGGGCTTCCGTATCGGAAGGAATCAGTATGATATTATCACGCTCTTTTTGCAATAAGTTTTCAAGTCCACCGGTTCCGGAAGACGCCAGCGTATACTCCCGGAAACGGATGTGTCCGGTACTGTCGCGTTCTCCCGACACTTGCATCCGTTCGCGCAGCAAATCCACAAGCCGTGCTTCCGGCAGATGCCTGTACAGCCCCGTCCGGACAACAATAACATTCTTATCCGGACAAATACCGGAAAGATAATCGACGGTTCGCCGGATCAGTACATCTTTATCCGGATTCACCTTAAAATACCATGGATTTGAACTTTCAAAATTCCCTGCCGATGAGAGGGGCGAAACCACCGGAATCTGCCTGGTCCTGGCAAATTCGGACACCGTTCCCTGGAGCTCGGGAAATATCGGACCGACAATCAGGTCCAGCCCGTCCAGCTTACCGGTATTCACCAGCGAATCGACCACCTGCTTTTTCTGATCGGTATCGAATACGTGAAGCCGGACATCCATACCGGCTTTCCTCATACTGTCGACCGCAAGCAACACCCCCTCATAAAAATGAAGGAAATTAGCCGAACGCGGAAAGACAATCGACTCTTCTCTCTGCCTGAAAGAATCGACCGGGAAACCAGCAGAATTTTCCATACGGAAAGCTGTCAGGGAATCGGCCATCAACTCTTCCGGTGTGATCCGGATCCGGTTTATTGTATCGTTGGCCGGAAGATAAAACGGCAGGAGCAAACCGACATGATAGGTTTTTCCTATTGAAAAACGACCGGGCCGACTTCCGAGAGAAAGCGTATCCAGAACAACTTCCCGAGAAAATTCAGCACCCAGGCTGTTCGGGGTTTCCGTATCACTTTGCTGTCCGTCCTGTTTGCCTTCTTTACCGGCCGGATGACTTACCGAAACAGGAACCCGCATCCTTTCCAATTCATCCGGATCGGGAATACGCAGGATCATACCTTTTTCAATTCCGTCCCGGGCCTGCGGGTTGTATCTCAGGATGTCCTCCACTTCCAGTCCATACCGGCGGGCAATGAAATACAGGGAATCCTTTTTCTTTACCCTGTATTTTCGAAACGACGGCTGACGAACATACAAACCGCCGACTTCGGAATAAGCTGAAACCACCGGTTGCCGATTATCAGATAACGTCTCCGGCACATGCGCCTGCAACATTCCCCGGGAAAAAATCAGGATAACCAATATAAGCTGTTTCATAGCTTCATGTATAATTTTACTTCCGTCTCCGGCCGGAGACGAGGCATAAACGGCCTCAAAAGTCCGTTTTTCCTGTCCAGTTTATAAACTGGGAACGCTCATAGGCTACGGCATGCTTCTGCAGGATACTGAGTTTTCCGCGGAAATCATCCAATCTTTTGTACCCTTTCCCGTTCATCCAGTCTGTAATTCCCTGGTTGATCTCCCCGACAACTTCCGGTCCCTTCCGGTAAAGCACGGAAGCCACCTGCACAGCTCCGGCGCCTGCCAATAAAAATTTCAGGGCCGTTTCTGCCGAATGAATGCCGGTGGTGGCAGCCAGCGGACAATCAATTTTCGGAGCCATAATGCCGGTCCACCGCAACGGAAGCAGGTATTCCCTGTCCGAGCTGAAAATGTCGGCTGAAACCAGCTGCTCCTTCGCCACGTCAATATCGGGAGCATAAAAGCGGTTAAACAGCGTAATTCCGGCCACACCGCTGCGTGACAAACGGTAAATCATGCCGGCCAGATTGGAAAAATAGTGGCCGATCTTGATGCTGACCGGTATGGATACCTGCTCCAGCACCCGGGCAATGGTTCCGAAATAAAACTGTTCGTCGGCTTCGCTGCTTTTTTTGCCGATATCGGAAGGAATGGCAAACAGATTCAGTTCCAAGGCATCGGCCCCGGCATCCTGCAATCTGCGGGCAAAGGATGTCCATTCGGAAGCACTGCTGCAATTGATGCTTGCCACAATGGGCACGCTTATGCTCTGGCTGACCTGTTTTATCAGCTCCATCTGCCTGTTCAGATTTTCCTCCCGGATTACGTAATCAAAGTAATCCATGTATTCAGGATCCGCCTGCAAACCTCTTTGTTCGGAAAGTTCCTGTTGAAGTTGCACATAAATCTCCTCCTCAAAAATCGATTTAAGGACAATGGCGCCGGCGCCGGCACGGGCTATTTTCAGAATCTGATCCGCTTTCCCCGTCATGCTGCAACTGGCGGCAATAACCGGACTTTTCAATTCAAGTCCAAAAAAACGGGTTGATAAATTGCTCATAAATTTTAATTTATCGGAATTAAGCATGACTGTTTTTCCCCGTAAGATAACGATGCATTCCGGCTGCAGCACGGCGGCCGTCACCCATAGCCAGGATCACGGTAGCCCCTCCCCTGACAATATCGCCACCGGCAAACAATTCGGGAACGGAACTCTGCATGGTTTCCGGATCCACTTCAATGGTTCCCCAGCGACTTACTTTTAATTCAGGAAGAGCCGAAGGAATGAGCGGGTTGGGAGATACACCGATGGCAACAATCACCACATCTGCCGGGATATCGTATTCCGAACCCTCAACAGCCACCGGTCTTCTCCGGCCCGAGGCATCCGGCTCACCCAGTTCCATACGCTGAACCCGCATCCGGTTTACCCGGCCGTTTGCGTCAGCAAAATATTCCACAGGATTGTTTAAATTCAGAAATTCCACCCCTTCCTCCTCGGCATGATGCACTTCTTCCACACGGGCAGGCATCTCCTCGCGCGAACGACGGTATATGATCATGGCACGCTCCGCCCCCAACCGTTTGGCCGTACGCACCGAGTCCATTGCAGTATTACCTCCGCCAACAACCGCCACCTGTTTCCCCTTAAGCACGGGGGTATCAAATTTCTCCCGGGCGGCATTCATCAGGTTCACCCTGGTAAGGTACTCGTTGGAGGAAAGAATTCCGTTGTAATTTTCTCCCGGAATACCCATAAAACGGGGTAAACCGGCTCCGCTGGCCACAAAAAATGCCTGGTAGCCTTCAGCTTTCAGCTCATCAAAACCTGCCGTTTTCCCAACGATAAAATTCCGTTCAAAGCGCACGCCCATTTGTTGCAGCCCCTCCAGTTCCACATCCACAATATGGTTGGGAAGACGAAATTCGGGAATACCGTATTTAAGCACTCCTCCGATTTCATGCAGGGCTTCAAACACGGTTACGGAATAACCCAGCCTGGTCATGTCTCCTGCAAAAGAAAGCGAGGCCGGCCCGGATCCGATGGCAGCCACTTTTATCCCATTTGCAGGGGCTACCTGCGGAACGGAAAAATTTCCGTTTTCCCGCTCATAGTCAGCAGAAAAACGTTCCAGATAACCAATGGCTACCGGCTCTTTCTTCAGCTTCAGCTTATAAAAACAACTGGCCTCACATTGCTTTTCCTGGGGACATACCCGGCCGCAGACTGCCGGCAGAGCAGAGGTCTCCTTCAGCGTGCGGGCGGCATCGGCATAAGCTCCCCGCTCAATGTGCTTGATGAACCTGGGAATGTCGATGCTAACCGGGCATCCTTCCATACAGGTGGGATGCACACAGTCCATACAGCGGGAAGCTTCGCGACGGGCATCTTCCGCATTCAGTCCCAGATTCACCTCCCGGTCCTGATATTTTACACGCTCCCGGGGATCCATTTCCGGCATACTTACCCGGCTTAATGCAAGCCGGTCTTTATTTTTCATTTTTCCGCGCAATTCCACGCGCCATTGCTCATCCCGCTTATTCTCTATTCCCTGCATGGCTCATAGTTTTGATTTTGCAAATACTTTTCAAA
>JBFWIL010000069.1:0-11668 GCA_050256015.1 Mangrovibacterium sp.
AAGCTGATGTGTTTTGTCACGGCATTTCGTTTTTAAGGTATGGCAATCGGTTTATTCAAAACAGTATCCGTATCCGGAACGGCCCACAATGTGGCTGCCGTAGGGATCGATTTTTTTTCGCAGGCGGGCAATGTTGACATCCACATTCCGCTCGGTGACAATCACTTCATTGCTCCAGATGCGGTCCAGTATTTCCTGGCGGCTGATGAACTTCCCCTGGTTACGCAGCAGCAGGGCGAGGATCTCAAATTCCTTGCGGGTCAGGTTGATGGGGTCTTCTCCCAGGTTCACCAGTTTACGGGCAAGGTCCAGTTTCAGTTCTTCCGCCTGCAGTATGCTGGCGGATTCCCCGAAAATTCCGCCCCGCTTCAGAACGGCCCGGATGCGTACGATTACCTCTTTGATAGAAAAGGGCTTGACAATGTAATCGTCGCCTCCCACATTGAAGCCGGTAAGCAGGTCGTTTTCCGAATTTTTGGCCGTCAGGAAGATGATGGGTATGTTAAGTCCCCTTTCCTTCCGGATAATGTCGGCCATTTTATAACCTGACATGCCACCCATCATCACATCCAGCAGGATGAGCTGGAAGCTTTCCAGGGGTTTGTCCAGTGCTTCTTCGGCCGAGGCGGCAACATCCACCTCAAAACCTTCGCTCGACAGGTTGTACTGGAGGATCTCCAGCAAATCCTGTTCGTCGTCCACAATTAGCAGTCTGGCGTTTTGTACCATCTTATTTGTCCGGTTTATGGTGTCTGATGTCTTTTCCTTCTATGGAATAAATGGCTGCTTCCGCGATGTTGGTGGCATAGTCGGCAATGCGTTCGATGTTGCCCATCATCTCCTTGATGCTGACCAGGCTGGTCAGCAGGCTTTTGGAGCGTTCTTCCGGACTGGTTTTGTTCAGCAGCTTTTTCAGCAGCTTGCTGTTGACCTCATCAAGGATATCGTCGTTTTTAATCGTCCATACCGCCAGCTCCCGGTCATCCTGAGTGAAGGAAAGCAGAGATTGCCTTACCATTTTGGTACTGAGCATAGCCATGTTTGAGAGCACCTCGTTGAACTGATGGTAGAGCTCCGGAGTTTTAATCTTTTTGATAAACTGCGTGATGTTGAGAACTAGGTCGCCGACCCGTTCCATGTTGATCAGGATCCGGTAGCAGGCCATCATTCTGCGCAGCTCGGAAGCTACGGGCTGATGCAGTACAATGGTGTTGACGATTTTGTCGCTCAGTTTGACTTCTGCCTTGTCAATGTCTTTTTCGTTTTTCATCACGGTTTCCAGGTCTTCATCGGAAACTTTTAACTCACCCGAGGTCACAAATTGTTCCATACGGTCAAGCTGTTCCAGCAGAATAGCGGCCATTTTTTCAAAGTCAGCCTCAATTTCCCGGATAGCTTCGTCTTTTCGTATCGTCATAATGCGTTTTTTTAAGTTTTACCAGAAAATCAACCGAATTTGCCGGTCAGGTACTGTTCCGTGCGCGGATCCCGCGGATTGGTGAACATGTTTTTGGTCTTGCCGTATTCCACCAGTTCCCCAAGATACATAAATAAAGAGTAATCGGATATCCGGGCAGCCTGCGACATGTTGTGGGTCACCAGGATAATGGTGTAGTGTTCCTTTAGTTTGACCAGCAGATCTTCGATCTTGGAAGTAGCAATCGGGTCAAGGGCCGAAGTGGGTTCGTCGAGCAGCACTATTTCCGGACTGAAGGCCAGGGCACGGGCAATGCAGAGCCTTTGCTGTTGTCCGCCGGAAAGGAAGTTCCCCCGGTTATGGAGGGAGTCTTTCACTTCCTCCCACAGGGTTACATCGCGCAGCGAGCGCTCCACGATTTCGTCCCGTTCCTTTTTTTTCAGCCGGATGCCATTCAGCTTGTAGCCGGCAATTACGTTATCGTAGATGCTCATGGTAGGAAACGGATTGGGACGCTGGAACACCATGCCCATTTCCCGTCGCAGCCGGATGGCCGGCAGCTCAAAAATGTTCCAGTTGTTCATCATCACCTCACCCTCTGTGCTGATGTTTTCGTAGAGTTCGTGCATCCGGTTCAGGGCCCTGAGCAGCGTGCTTTTCCCGCAACCCGAGGGACCCATGATGGCCGTTACGGTGTTTTTTTTAATGTCTACAGATACGTGTTTTACGGCCTGATTGGTTCCGTAAGCCACCGAAAGGTTTCGGATTGACAGGACCGGATTTTTTATTGCTGTAATTGTGCTTGTCATGTTCATTTTCTTTTGGCAGCAATCTGCCTGGAGATGATATTCAGCAGCAGGATCAGAATCATCAGCATGAGCGAAGAACTCCATATCAGTCCGATCATGTTGGGATCGTTGTAAAATTCCCAGATCAGCAAAGGAATGGCACTGGTCGGCTTGCTGATGTCCAGGTTTATCACGTTGCTGCCCAGGGCCGTGAGCATTAACGGGGCGGTTTCTCCCAAAATCCGGGAAATGCCCAGCAGAATCCCGGTGAGCAGTCCGCTGAGTCCGGTGGGAATCAGCACCCGCAGTAACACTTTGTAATAAGGAGTACCCAGGGCCAGGGCCGCCTCCTTCAGGGTCACCGGGATCATCTTCAGGGTTTCCTCAGTGGAGCGGACAATCATGGGCAGCATCATCACCGAGAGCGATACGCTTCCGGCCAGAGCTGAAAAGCCATGGGTGACATGCTTCACAACCCAAAGATAGGAAATCAGCCCTAGTACGATGGAGGGTACCCCCTGCAGAATATCGGAAATGTTCCGGGTCAGGTTGGCCAGAAGCTTGTTCTGGCTCTCATAAAGGTAGATGCCTGTCAGCACCCCCACGGGAATGGCAATCACGGCAGCCAGCGCAATCATCAGCAGACTGCCAGAGATTCCGTTGGCAATTCCCCCGGGAATTTTTTCGCCGGCAGCCACGGCGGTCATGGCCGAAAAGGTGTCGGGGGTCTCTTGGATCAGGAAATTCAGGCTGATCTGTTGATAGCCTTCCCTGATCAGCTTCCATATAATCAGAACAATGGGGGATGCCGTGATCACGGAAAGTACGATTATCGCCATCATCACCAGTTTATCCTTCCTGATCCGGGAAGCCGACCGGTCGCCTGTGTTCAGAGCGTTTGCAGTATTCATGGGGTCGTGCATAAGGTCAAGCCATTTTTTTGATGATCAGTTTCCCGATGCCGTTGATCATTCCGGTCAGCAGGAAGAGCAGTAGTCCGATGGCAATCAGCGCACTCAGTTTCAGCCCCTCCGCCTCCCCGAACTGGTTGGCAATGACACTGGCCATGGTGTTTCCCGTATCCAGAAAGCCGGAAGGCACCAGATTGGTGTTTCCGATCAGCATGGTCACGGCCATGGTTTCTCCCAGAGCCCGGCCGAAGGACAGGATGTAGCCGGCAATGATACCGGAACGGGCACCGGGTACCGTGACGGTCTGAATAACTTCCAGCCGGGTGGCTCCCAGAGAATAGGCGGCCTCTTTCAGATCGTTCGGTACCATGGCAATAATTTCATTGCTCAGGGAAGTGGCATAAGGAATGATCATGATGGCCAGGATCAGACTGGAAGTCAGGATACCGTATCCCTGATTTCCAAGTCCTATTTCCGACAGCAGGGGCCGCAACATGTAAAATCCCCACAGACCGTATACGATTGATGGTATTCCTGCCAGTAGGTCTACCAGCAGGTTTAGTGTCCGGGCCACCCGTGTTCCCCGGAAGTATTCTCCCAGGAACAGGGAGGTGGAGAAGGAGAGCGGCAGACTAATCAGCAAGGCGGCAACCGAAGTCATCAGTGTCCCGGCGATAAATGGCAAGGCCCCGTATACCTCGCGTCCTTCGGTCGGATCCCAGTTTCCCGAGATGATGAACTCCGGTCCAAACTCCCGGAAAGCAGGAACCGACCCCTGAACAAGGGAAAGCACCATGCCGGCTGCCAGCAGCAGAACCAGCAGGGCAGCCGTGGCCAGCACTCCCTTTGTTATCTTGTCATTGTTGAGCGTCATTCCGGCTCTACGGATTAGGGGAGCAGGGCTTCACCCTGCCAGGTCACTTTACTGAGTACAGCTTTGGCTTTGATCCGGGCATCTTCAGGCAGTGGAGAGTAGTGCACCTTGGCGGCCTCAGCCTGGGCTTCCTCACTGACCAGCCAGCTCAGCAGTTTCATGGTCTCCAGGGCTTGTTCGCGGTTGCGCTCCTTATAAGCCTGTTCCCGGTAAAAGATGATCCAGGTAAATCCGCTTATCGGATAAGCTTTCGGGTCGGGAGAATTGGTAATCATGACCCGGGTGTCTTCAGGAAGGTCTCCCTGGGCAGCGGCACTGATACTGGACAGATCGGGAAGAATGTATTCTCCGGCACTGTTCTGTACCCGGGCTGTCTGGATTTTCTGGGCAAAGGCAAATTCGGAGCCGATGTAACCAATGGTTCCGGGCGTTTGACTGATGGTTCCGGCCACGCCGGGATTTCCCTTGGCTCCCATGCCCGTGGGCCATTTCAGCGATTTGCCTGTGCCTACTTCGGAGCCCCATTTCGTGCTGATCTTGCTCATGTAGTCGCTGAAAATATGCGTTGTGCCGCTGCCGTCGGAGCGGTGCACCACGGTGATTTCCTGGTCCGGCAGACTCAGACCGGGATTGTCCTGCCGTAAGAGCGGGTCATTCCAGCGTGTTATCTCACCCAGAAAGATTTTAGCCAGCAGGCTGTTCGACAGTTTCAGTTCCTCCACTCCGGGCAGGTTATAGGCGATTACCACCGCCCCGATGCAGGTGGGGATATGCAGCACGCTGGCCGGCATTTCCTGCTGCTGGTCATCGCTCAGGAAGGCATCGGTGCCCCCAAAGTCCACGATCTGGTCTTTCAGGCTGCGGATACCTCCGCCTGAACCGACACCTCCGTAGGTGACCTGAACTCCGGTTTTGTCTGTGTAGTTCTTGAATACCATGTTGTAAAAGGGGAGAGGAAAGGTGGCACCGGCAGCCGTTAGTTCCTGGCTGCTGCTTTCAGAAGAGCCGGACTTTTTGGCTCTGTTCTGGCATCCTGCCAGCAACAAAAGGACCAGCGTAAGGGAAAGAATTGTTCGCATAGCAATGATTTTTTGACGATTATAACTTGATCTCACAATTTAAATAAAACGATGCACTGAAGGGTTCTCCGCCAAGGGCCGGGTTCCAGCCCCGGAAGTTGGGGGAGAATTTTAGTCCCTTCAGCGGACTGTATTCCATACCGGCCAGGTACCGGTCGCCGTCTTTTGAAATGTTCCAGTCTTCTGATGTTCCGTCCGTCCGTCCCGATTCGAGCCGGTCGTAGCGAGCAAACAAGCGGATGCGATCCGAGGCTTTGAAGGTGGTATAAAAAGAATACCCCTGCAGATCGTGATCTTTGAGGAATTTATTGTTCCATTGCTTGTTGAATTCGCCCCCGAGAGAAAACCTCTCCGTGGCATAACCGGCAAACAATGCCAGGGTCGACAGGGTTTCATCTTTTGAACTGAAGTCATAGTACACCCGTCCGGTCAGTTTCCCGGTGGGTGTCAGGCTGAGTCCGATACCAGTCCGCAGGGTACTGTCGGCCTCCAGTTTTTTGTAGCCTTCTCCGTTCATAACAATCACATCGGCACTTAGGGCATCTGAAAAGCGGTAGCTGACACTCAGTCCCAGATCGGCGCTCGAACCAAACCCGGCCAGATCCTGGAAGGATTTTTCTATATACCGGTATCCCCAGAAATCTTCCTGGGTTTTGAACTGGGTGGTTCCGATCAGCCCGAAGCCGGCGGTCAGTTTCTCGTAGCGGTAACTGAGGTAAGCATTTTTGATGTAAGCATCCATTTCCAGTCCGCCCGTGCCGGGGTTGGCCATGTCGATAGTTGCCAGGGCCGAAAAGTTTGGACTGAAATTGTAGGCGTAACCCAGGTAAACCCGGTTGATCTCAAAGGCGGAAGCCGACTCGCTGTCTGTGAAAGTACTGTGGAAATTGCTGAAAATTCTCATTATCGGTTTTCCGCCTGCTTTAAATTTATCCTCCGTTCGGCCCGTGACCGCCAGAGTAATCAATAACATGACCGCGGTCATGAAGCCATTACGTTTCATATACTTAAGATTAAGATAATTCAATGTCCTTTCGGATATTTGCACCAAATGAACGGCATTCCGATTACAGGCCTATTAATAAACCATTACAAAACGATTAAGTTTTGCTTTTTTGTATGTTTTTTTTTCGGCTCTCCATCAAATACCGTTCAGTATCAAAAGCATAGAATTGTTGCAAAACGGTTACACCGTTTTCCGGCAGAAAGCCAAACTTAGCCGCTGTGCAAAAAAAAGGTAACCCGGATTGTCGGATCACCTATTTTAAAGTTCGTATTTCCGGGTAGGCCTTTTTTCAGCCTTCAGATCTGTGGAAGACCGTTCCGGCAAAGCGACAGCAGTCCGGCTTGAGAATTAAAGTCTGAAACAGCTTCTTATAGCTTCCACGTAGTCCAGCTTTTCCCAGGTAAAGAGCTCTGTTTCCTTGCTTACTTTCCCGCTGTAAGGCGATTCAAACACCTTGGTCTTTTGTTGCGGCTTACGGCCCATATGACCGTATGCTGCCGTCTCCCGGTAGATCGGATTGCGCAGCTTCAGGTCTTGTTCTATGGCTGCGGGACGAAGGTCGAACAGTCCGGCTACTTTGGAAGCAATTTGTTCGTCGTTAAGTCCCACGGCGTTTGTTCCATAAGTGTTTACAAAGACTCCGACCGGCCGGGCCACTCCGATGGCATAGGCCAGCTGTACCAGCACTTCCCTGCTTACGCCGGCAGCTACCATGTTTTTGGCGATATGCCGGGCGGCATAGGCGGCCGAGCGGTCCACTTTTGAGGGATCCTTTCCGGAGAATGCTCCTCCGCCGTGGGCGCCTCTGCCCCCGTAAGTGTCGACAATGATTTTCCTCCCGGTCAGGCCTGTATCTCCGTGGGGACCTCCGATCACAAACTTACCTGTCGGATTGACGTGATAGATGATCTGTTTGTCAAACAGTTTCTGCACTCGTTCCGGTAAACCGGCAATGACGCGCGGCATCAGGATATGAATGACGTCCTCCCGGATTTTTGACAGCATGGCTTCGTCCGTGTCAAACTCATTGTGCTGCGTGGAGACTACGATGGTGTGTACCCGCAGGGGATTGTTGTTGTCTGCATACTCGACGGTAACCTGCGCTTTGGAGTCGGGCCGCAGGTAGGTCATTTCCCGCCCTTCCCGGCGAATGACTGCCAGTTTCTTCAGGATCAGGTGCGACAGTTCCAGGGGAAGCGGCATGTAGTTGTCTGTTTCCCCGCAGGCATAGCCAAACATCATGCCCTGGTCTCCTGCGCCCTGCTCCATCCGGTCTTCCCGCACCACGCCCCGGTTAATGTCGGGGCTTTGTTCGTGTATGGCAGACAATACGCCGCAGGAATCCCCGTCAAAGCGGTAGGCCGCACGGGTGTATCCAATGTCGTTAATCACCCGGCGGGCAATTTCCTGCACATCGATGTAGGTGTTCGACTTTACTTCTCCCGCCAGTACCACCTGGCCGGTGGTGACCAGTGTTTCAATGGCCACTTTGGCCTCCGGGTCAAAAGCCAGGAACTCATCCAACAGGGCATCTGAGATCTGGTCTGAAATTTTATCGGGATGCCCTTCCGATACCGATTCGCTGGTAAAAAGATAACTCATCCTTTATGCATTTAATGGACGGCCTAAACAAGAAAACTTGCGGTCCTGTCCGGTTTAACCTTTTTGTGGATAGATTGAATGAAATTGAGTAGAAAAGATAAAGCGATTGCTTTAGCATTTTTTTCTGTGGTTGCAATCAATCTCAAATTTGTCCACAATCCTGTAGCAAAAATAGCAGCTTATTTGCTGGAAAACAAACATCGGTTAAAAAAATGAACTACGGGTTCTGCCGGTTGCATCGCCGATTTGCGGATATCCGGACCTGTGAGGCCGGTCGGGCAGGAACGGCTGCGGATTAATGCTTTCTTCTTTTTTTATTTATTAACTTTAATTTAACTTTGTGGCTTTCAAAAACGCGCGACTGAGATGGAAGACGGGAACTTCAACTATGTAAAAGATTTGACACGGTACCAGCGTCAACATACCGCAACGGTTAACATTGGTAGATTACCTGTGGGGAGTGATTACCCCATCCGCATTCAGTCCATGACCGATACGCCGACCCATGATACCGAGGCAACTGTGGAACAGATTGTCCGGATCATCAAGGCGGGAGCCGATCTGGTGCGTGTTACGGTGAAGGGGATGGCCGATGCGCGCAACCTGAAAAATATCAAGCAGGCATTGCAGGACAGAGGCTATGAACATCCGCTGATAGCCGATGTACATTTTAATCCGAAGCTGGCCAAAGTGGCGGCTCTCCATATTTCCAAGGTGAGGATCAATCCGGGAAATTTTTATGACAAACGGGCCCGGTTTGAACATCATATTTATACGGATGAGGAATATAAGGATGAGCTCCAGCGTATTGAAGCACATTTTATTCCCTTTCTGGAATCTCTGAAGCAGACGAATACGGCCTTGCGGATCGGGGCCAACCACGGTTCCCTCTCTGACCGCATCATGAGCCGTTACGGCGATACGCCTACGGGAATTTCCGAGTCCGTGCTGGAATACCTCCGGATCTGCAAGAAGGTCAATTTTGATAATGTGGTTATTTCCATCAAGTCGAGCAACACGCGGATGATGGTTTACACTGTGCGGATGCTGAACAAGAAGATGCGTCAGGAGGATATGGAGTTCCCGCTTCATCTTGGGGTTACCGAAGCCGGTGAGGGGGAAGACGGCCG
Source organism: Mangrovibacterium sp. (assembly GCA_050256015.1). GTDB lineage: Bacteria > Bacteroidota > Bacteroidia > Bacteroidales > Prolixibacteraceae > JBFWIL01. The sequence continues at coordinate 8,808 of JBFWIL010000069.1, forward strand.
GATCAAATCGGCTGTGGGTATAGGCGCTTTGCTGGCTGATGGTCTGGGCGATACCATCCGGGTGTCTCTGACAGAAGATCCGGAGAAAGAGGTACCTGTGGCCCGGAAACTGATTAAGCATATCCGCAGTTATCAGGGACATCAGCCCATTGAGGCTCCTTTGTTTGCCCAGACCAATCCCTTTGAATATGAAAAACGTCTGGCCCGTCCGGTCATGAATATGGGCGGGAGGCAGGTTCCGGTGGTAGTGGCCGACCTGAGAAACCGCAGTCTGCCCGAGGTGTTGCCCCTGCGTGGCAAACAGATCCCGGAATATTTTCTGAGCCGCGATCAGATCCTGGACCTGGAAGGAAACAGTTATCCCATACTGGATCTGGAGGAATATCTGTTCGGCGGAAGTCACTGGGGACAGATGAAGTTTATCCGCACTAACAAGATGGAATTCGACCGGTTTATGGCAGAGAACCCGGAGATCATCACCAAGCTTAAGCAGACCCGCAAAACGGTGTTACTTTTGGAAAGTGTCAACAAAAATCCGATGGCCGAATTCCGGGCCTTTTTCATGGCGCTGGAGTCGCATATCTGGAAGGTACCCGTTATTCTTATGCGCAATTACCGGGAGAGCAATCTGGAAGATCTTCAAATCAAGGCTTCGGTCGATCTCGGCGGATTGCTGATTGACGGATATGGCGACGGGATCTGCATTACGAATGAAGACGACCACATTACCTTTACCGACCTGAAAGACCTGAGCTTTTCCATTCTTCAGGCCAGCCGGATGCGGGTTACCAAAACCGAGTTTATTTCCTGTCCGGGGTGCGGACGCACCCTGTTCAACCTTCAGGATACCACCAAAAAGATCAAAGCCCATTTCAAACATCTCAGTCACCTGAAGATCGGGGTTATGGGTTGTGTAGTGAACGGACCGGGAGAAATGGGGGATGTGGACTACGGTTTTGTGGGAGCCGGACCGGGACGGGTCAGCCTGTATAAGGGACAAACGCTGATGAAACGGAATATTCTCTTTGAGCATGCGGTGGCGGAACTGGAAGATCTGATCCGGGAGAACGGCGATTGGAGTGATCCTGCAGACTGAGCATAATCAGGAAAACAGATCGGTAAGTTCTGCGCCTTTTTGCATCCGGAATGTTTTTATGCCGATTTGCTCTGCTGCACGGGTGTTTGCATCCAGATCGTCAATGAACAGCGTTTCTGCGGGGGTAAGTGCGGCATCTTTCATCACATAGAGGAAGGCATCCTGATCGGGTTTGCGGATATGCATTTCGCTGGAATAGTAATTTTTTACAAAGAGTTCCCGGAGAGGAAAGCCGAACTGGCGGGAAAACATGTCCTGAAAATAACGGATGTGGATGCTGTTCGTGTTGGAGAACAGGTAGAGCCGGTAGGTGGCTGTCAGGTCTCGGATCATCCTGATTTTTTCTTCAGGAAAGCGGATCAGCATGGCGCACCAGGCCAGATCGATCTGCAGGTTGGTGGCTGCTCCGGGCAAAAGCGACCGGATTCCCTCCCTGAATTGTTGTTCGCTGAGCAGGCCTTTTTCCATCAGGGTAAAGATTTGATGATCATAACTCCATCCCCCCGGCCGGATCAGGTCGGCCATACCCAGATCCCGGAAAGCCCGGATGGTTCGTTCGGGGTCAATATCGAGCAGCACACCGCCCAGATCGAAGATGATGTTTTTTATTCCTTTGAAATTCATTGCCGCGGTTTTTTTTATTCCTGCGAAAGTAGAAAAAGTTTGTCTGATTATTGGTAAATTGCAAAAGGATAATTACGTCCTGTGTCCGCGGCATACCGGGGGGAAGGGCATAATTTGTAAACGAAAAAAGGATGATTACCGGATTGATTGGCGCAATGCGTGAGGAGATCCTTCAGCTGAAGGATGAGATTAAGGACCTGCAAACCGAAACACAGGGCTGCAGGGAGTTTTTAAGGGGATTTATCGGGGAGGAGGAAGTCGTTATGTGCCTGTCGGGCTGGGGTAAGGTGGCGGCAGCTTCTACGGCGACCAGCCTGATTAACCTGTACGGGGCCGGACGGTTGTTGTTTATCGGGCTGGCCGGCTCGCTGCAAAGTCATTTGAACATCGGTGATATTGTTGTTGCTGACCGGCTTATTCAGCATGATGTGGACTTGTCGCGTCTTGAAGACTTCCGGCATATTGAAGCCCCTTTCTGGCGTAATTTTTCTTTTGCCGTTGATCCTGCCGGCACGGACCGGGCCCTCGAAGCTTCCCGGGAGTTTTGCCGGCGGCTTGGCGAAGGCCGGTACCCTGCCATCTCTGCAGCTTACCATCCGCAGGTTCATGTAGGGGCCATAGCTTCCGGTGATCAGTTTATTGCTTCTGCCCAAGGGAAAGAACGGATTCGTGAACGTTTCCCTGAGGCCCTGTGTGCCGAAATGGAAGGTGGCGCCCTGGCCCAGGTGGCGGCAGATTATGGTGTGCCCTGTACGGTGATCCGGATTATTTCCGATCAGGCCGATGAGTCTGCCCATGACGATTTTTCCCGTTTTTTGTTCCGGGATATCAGCCGGATCTCCGTTGCGCTGGCTGAACGGTTGTTTTTGGCAGGGTGTTGACCATGGCTTGTTGTTGATACAAGATCAGATTGGTTAATTTGATGTTCCCGACTGACTTATGTCTTTTCTGACCGGCTGATCCAATTTTTTTTGTTGTATTTTTGTTTGTGGCATGATACTTGTTGGTAGAATTGTGTTACTGTCTCAATGCCATGAAACAGAAACATCTTCTAAACGCAAAGTTTTTTCATAAAAGAGAAAAGGCAAAGGCAGCCGTAAATTGGTCACGGCTGCCTTTTTGATATGTTAATCCTTATTTT
>JBFWIL010000070.1:0-11656 GCA_050256015.1 Mangrovibacterium sp.
TGGTTGATGACCCTGTTTTTTTCTATGGTTATGTGGATTAGCTGGGTGAAACCGCAGGAATGCGTATTCAGACTTTTGACGATTTAATCCATACCATTGATTCCCGTCACCGGTTTTTCCATGAAAACGGCTGCCGGTTGTCGGATCACGGACTGGATACTGCTTTTGCAGAAGAATATACCGATGGGGAAATCCGGGAGATATTCAGTAAAATCCGCGGCGGAAATACGCTGAGCAGTGAAGAGATGCTGAAATTCAAATCGTGTATGCTTTATGAGTTCGGTGTGATGGATCATTCGCGCGGATGGACGCAGCAGTTTCATATCGGGGCCCAGCGGAATAACAATACCCGGCTGTTCAGACAACTAGGACCGGACACCGGATTTGATTCGATCGGCGATCTGCCTGTGGCTGCACCGTTGGCTCGGCTGCTGGATCGGCTGGACCAGGAAGACAAATTGTGCAAGACGATTCTGTATAATCTGAATCCGGCCGATAATGAACTGTATGCCACTATGATCGGTAATTTTCAGGATGGTTCGGTTCCCGGAAAGGTTCAATATGGTTCGGGATGGTGGTTCCTCGATCAGAACGACGGCATGAGGCGGCAAATGAATGCCCTTTCCAACCTGGGGCTGCTCAGCCGTTTTGTGGGGATGCTTACCGATTCGCGAAGTTTTCTTTCCTATACCCGTCATGAATATTTCCGTCGTGCGCTTTGTGACCTGCTGGGAACAGACGTGGAAAACGGAGAATTGCCGGCAGATATGGAATTGCTCGGGAATATGGTGGAAAACATTTGTTATCATAACGCAAAAGATTATTTTAATTTTTAAGCTAGTCCGCCGATCTGCATAGGGAGTCCCGGATTTGTGCTCCGGCATCCGTTGCAGAAGGCCTTAAGGGCAGGAGACCGGAAGAGCTGTCAACAATACCAGATCTTTTCCGGTTTTTTTATATTAAGCTGTTCCAGCTGAGGGGGCTGATTGAATTTTTAGCTTGTGCTTTTAAAATAGATTTATATCTTTGCAATCGATTGCACAAAAGATTTAATTTAAACAGCTATGAATAATAAAGTAGTTACTTTCGGAGAGATTATGTTGCGTCTGGCCACGCCCGGGTACCTGCGTTTTTCGCAGGCAGATTCCTATACAGCCACTTTCGGCGGGGGAGAGGCGAATGTGGCTGTTTCCCTTGCTAATTTCGGCATACCCGTTGAGTTTATCTCCAGGTTGCCCAAAAATGACATTGGCCGTGCCTGCCAGATGAATTTGCGGAAGTATGGAGTAGGAACAGATCAGATTGTCTGGGGTGGTGACCGCCTGGGTATTTATTTTCTGGAAACCGGTGCTGTAAGCCGCGGAAGCAAGGTGGTTTATGACCGGGCCAATTCTTCCGTGGCTGAGATAAAATCCGGAATGATTGATTGGGATAAGGTCTTTGAAGGTGTCTGCTGGTTTCACTGGACCGGTATCACACCAGCCATTTCTCAGGGCGCTGCCGATGTTTGTCTGGAGGCTATTAAAAAGGCAAGCGAAAAGGGAATTACCATATCCTGTGACCTGAATTACCGGAAGAATCTGTGGAAATACGGAAAGGCTGCAGGCGAAGTGATGACTGCTCTGGTGGAAGGAACTGACATTGTTCTTGGCAATGAGGAAGATGCGGAAAAAGTACTGGGCATTAAGCCGGAAGGGATTAATGTGACCGGCGGACAGGTGGAAGGGGCTGCTTATGAGTCGGTTTCCAGGCAAATTATGGCCCGTTTTCCCCGTTGCAGGAAAGTTATCACTACCTTGCGCGGGTCGGTGAACGCCAATCACAATTCCTGGGCCGGCGTGCTCTGGGATGGTCAGAAACTTTATGAATCGCCCATGTATCAGATTACGCATATTGTTGATCGTGTGGGCGGGGGCGATTCCTTTATGGGCGGGTTGATCTACGGATTGCTCTCCTATCCCGGGGATGACCATAAAGCCCTGAATTTTGCCGTGGCTGCATCCTGTCTGAAACATACCATTTACGGTGATTTTAATCAGGTAACCGTGGATGAAGTGGAAAAACTGATGGGGGGCGATGCTTCCGGACGGGTTGCCCGTTAATGAAAAAATGAATTGATAACTTAGTAAATGGAAAAAAATGGCTCGTTTTTCACGAATAGAAGTTGCTGTAAAAATGAAGGAAACCGGTATTGTCCCGGTTTTTTACCATTCCGATCCGGATACCTGCAAGGCTGTGCTGAAAGCCTGTTATGCCGGCGGAATACGGGTTTTTGAGTTCACCAACCGGGGAGATTTTGCCCATGAAATTTTTGGCGAACTGAACAAATGGGCTGCCTGTGAATGTCCGGAAATGATCCTCGGGGTGGGCTCCGTGGTTGATGCGCCTACGGCCGCTCTTTATATTCAACTGGGATCCAATTTTATCGTTTCTCCGCTGATTGATGAGGAGACCGCAAAAATATGTAACAAAAGGAAAATTGCCTGGAGTCCGGGCTGTGGTTCGGTAACCGAGATTGGTCGGGCGCATGAGCTTGGCAGTGAGGTTGTTAAGATTTTCCCAGGCTCGCAGGTGGGCGGTCCCGCTTTTGTGAAAGCGGTAAAAGGGCCGATGCCCTATGCCTGCATAATGCCTACCGGAGGGGTTTCGCCCGACGAGGTTAACCTTTCCGGTTGGTTCCGGGCCGGTGTGCATTGTGTGGGGATGGGGTCTCAGCTGTTCCCGGAACAGATTCTTGCCGGTAAAAACTGGCAGGTAATTACAGACAAATGCAGAGAGTCACTCGAACTGGTGAAGAAATTTCGAAATCCAATTTAATAATCATCTGAACTATTCATTATGAATTTAAAATCTATTAACGGAAAGATGACGAACTACAGGTGGACCATCTGTATCCTTCTTTTTGTTGCTACAACGGTGAACTACATGGACCGGCAGGTATTGTCGCTGACCTGGGTCGATTTTATTGCTCCCGAGTTCCACTGGACCAACAACGATTACGGAACAATTACCGCCCTGTTTTCGATTTTCTATGCGGTCAGCATGCTTTTTGCCGGCCGTTTTGTTGACTGGCTGGACACCAAAAAAGGCTATCTCTGGGCGATCGGGATTTGGTCTGTAGGGGCCTGTATGCATGCGTTCTGCGGAATTGCCACCTCCGGGATCTCTACCGGGAAATGGCTGGTGGGTTTTGAAGGGGCCAAGGAGGCCATTTCCACGGTCGATGATATCTCTATGGTGGTTACCGTCAGTGTGGTACTGTTCATTTTTTCCCGTTTTGTCCTTGCCCTTGGCGAGGCCGGAAACTTCCCGGCCGCCATCAAGGCTACAGCCGAATACTTCCCCAAGAAAGACCGGGCTTATGCAACCAGTATCTTTAATGCCGGAGCTACGGTCGGTGCGTTGGGAGCTCCGGTTACGATTCCTTTTATTGCGAAAGCTTATGGCTGGGAAATGTCTTTTATCATTATCGGTGGCCTGGGATTTATCTGGATGGGGTTGTGGGTTTTCCTGTATAAGAAACCGGGTATCAATCCGCGGGTGAACCATGCCGAGCTGGCTTATATCCAGCAGGACACAGACGGCGATTCGGATGTTGTGCGGAATGCAAACGGAGATATTCAGTCCCAAAAGAAAATGTCGTTTCTGGATTGTTTCAAATACAAGCAGACATGGGCTTTTGCCGTGGGTAAATTTATGACCGACGGCGTGTGGTGGTTCTACCTGTTCTGGACTCCGGCTTATCTGAGTTCGGTGTACGGTATGGATTCCACCCATGCAGCACTTCCGTTGTTTGTGCTTTATATGATTACCCTGCTCTCCATAATCGGAGGCTGGCTGCCCTCTTATTTTGTGGATAAGAAAGGCATGAATCCTTATGCGGGACGGATGCGGTCCATGCTGATCTTTGCCTTCTTCCCGCTGCTTGTTCTCTTTGCTCAGCCTCTCGGACATATTTCCTACTGGATGCCGGTAATTATCATCGGTATTGCCGGAGCAGCACACCAGGCCTGGTCGGCCAACATTTTCTCCACGGTGGGAGATATGTTTCCCGGTTCGGCCATTGCTACGGTTACCGGTATTGGCGGTATGGCAGGTGGGGTTGGTTCCTTTCTGATCAATAAAGGGTCCGGATTGTTATTCGACTTTTCGGAAATTTCAGGGTTCAAGTTTTTGGGATTTGAAGGAATTGAATCCGGTTATTTCATCATCTTTTCAATTTGTGCCGTTACGTATCTTATTGGCTGGCTGATCATGAAAACACTGGTTCCCCGTTATAAGGTCATTACCGATTTTGATTAATACGGGAGGCTATAGGGCACCGGTCGCAGGGCCGGTGCTTTTCAAATAATAAATAAATTGTTTTCGATATGCGGGACAGAGTATTTTTTGATTCAGCAAAAACCGATTGGCAAAACCTGGGAGACGGGGTTTCCCGACAGATCATGGGATATGATGAACGGATTATGCTGGTTAAGGTGAAATTTGAGAAGGGGGCTGTGGGGCATCCCCACAGCCATTTTCATTCGCAGAACAGTTATGTGGCGGCCGGGCGTTTTGAAGTGACCATCGGCGGTAAAAAATCGATATTGTCTGAAGGCGATTCCTTTTATGTTCAGGGGGACACGGAGCACGGAGTGGTATGCAGGGAAGCCGGTATACTGATTGATGTGTTTAGTCCGGCTAGACAGGATTTTCTGGAAAGTTAACCATCATTCTGTTTAACTGTTTCGGCTGTTTGTTGTCTGTTTTATTTGTTCCATCGGGCTACGGCAGCCAGGTTTTGTTTGTTCAGTATGTTTTTTGCTTCCGGTGTGTAAAGGAACTTCAGTTCCCCGGCAAAGTAGGCGGTAATTTTATTGCGCATCATCTTCAGGGAGGAATTCAGCAGATGGTTTTGTTCTGTGAATGCTTCGGGCAGCACGGCAATGGTTGCGGGTAACCACCGCTCGGGGAACATGTTTTCAAACCGGCCTCCTTTTTTGTACTGTTCAATTGCTCCCTGGATCAGTTTCAGGCTTTCCGAATTCCCTTCCGCTGTCCCCGGTTTCAGTCCGGCTTCCTCCAGTTTTCGGTTTACGGCCTGGATGTTCGGAACCACCAAACCTGCCGTATACGGATTCTGGTTGTTATGCAGCATGCATTGTTCAATCAGAGGTGACTGTTCGGTCAGGGCTTCTTCAATGCCCTCTGGACTGAATTTTTCCCCGTCATTGGCGATCAGCAGGCTTTTAAAACGTCCCAGGACATAGAGAAAACCGTCTGGGTCCAGATAGCCCATATCTCCCGTATGCAGCCAGCCTTCAACCACCGTCTCGGCTGTGGCTTTCGGGTTGTTCCAGTAGCCGGCCATCACGTTGTTGCCTTTGATGATGATTTCTCCCTTTTCGCCTGCAGGCATTTCACGGCCCTGCTCATCCATAATCTTCATTTCAAGGTATTTGACTACTCTTCCCGAAGAGCCAAATTTAATGTCATGCAGGGCATTGGAGGAAATAACGGGCGAAGCTTCCGACAGGCCGTACCCCTGACACATAGGGATGCCGATGGCAAAGAAAAAGCGTTGCAATTCGATGTCGAGCAGAGCTCCGCCGCCGATAAAAAATTTTAGTCGGCCTCCAAAACTTTTTCGTATTTTGGAAAACAGAATTCGGTCGTACAGGTTCACCAGGGGTTTATACACTACGCGCCAGCTTTTCCCCCGGTTCCAGCCGTTTCCGTTATAGCGGTAGGCTGTTTTCAGGGCTTGGGTAAACAGCTTTTGGGCGGTTTTTCCCTTCTGGCGTATTCGCGATTCAATGCCTTTGCGAAAATTCCTGGCTACCGCAGGAACACTCATCAGAATATCCGGCTGTATTTCCCTGATGTTTTTGGGGATGTTCTTCAGCGTTTCCATGGGACTTCGGCCGTTTTCCGGTGCCGCTACGCTGGCCCCGTTATACATAAAGCAATACAGACAGGCCGTATGCGCAAAGGAATGGTCCCAGGGTAAAAAAGCCAGGGTTTTCCAGTCGGAGCCGATTTCCATCAGCGTGTTGGCCTGGATGGTATTGGCCGTATAATTAAGATGTGACAGCATGATCCCCTTTGGGTCTGCCGTAGTGCCTGAGGTATAGGAGATGTTGGCCAGGTCGTCCGGACCAACGGACCGGTATTGCTTTTCCAGTTGTTTCCCCTGGTTTTGGAGAAATGTCCGGCCGTCTTCCATCAATTGGGTATACAACAAATCCTTTGTTCCCGGATTTTCCTTCCCGTCCAGGTATATAACCTTTTCCAAAAAGGGCAGATCGTTTCTGATTTCCTCAATTTTGGGAGCCTGACCGGCAGAGACAACCACCATCCGGCTACCGGAATGTTCCAGGCGGAACAGTATTTCCGTGCGGGCGTCCAGCTTAACAGAAAGGGGCACGTTGACGGCCCCGGCATAAAGCACGCCCAGCTCTGCGATGAGCCATTGGTTTCGACCCTCAGAGACCAGTCCGATGCGGTCTCCTTTCCGGACTCCTGTGGCCAGCAGTCCGGCTGCAAACTGAAGCACCTGCCTGTGTACCTCCTTATAGCTGGTCCCCCGGTATTTCCCCTCCTGCTTTTCCCAGAGGAAAATCTGGTCGGGGAATCTGCTGACACTGGTTTCAAACAGTTCAATTAGGGTTTTCATTGGATTCAATTTTCATCTAAAGCCGCTGCCGGTAGCCCAATCCATGTGTACAACCAGTTGAGCGTGTATGTTTTTCGCAGGTTTTCTCCGGGCGGCAAAAATTTATACCGGTTGCTCCGCTTCAATACCGAACTGATAAATGGTGGTCTGCCGGAAGTGTTCACCCGGACGCAGTATGGTTAACGGGAAATTAGCATGATTCGGAGAGTCGGCATAGTGCTGGGTTTCCAGCGCAACACCCGAATAGCTCCCGAATTTCTTTTTACCGTCAACCATCAGCTCGGGAATCCAGTAACCGGTGTATAACTGAATGCCGGGCTGGGTAGTGAACACCTTTACCCGGCGTCCGCTGGAGGCTTCAGAAAGGGTTCCTGCCTCAATCAGCTTTCCCTGTTCGTTACCCAGCACGAAATTCTGGTCATAACCTTCGGGAAGGGATTCCATATCCCGGCCGATTTTTTTTCTCCGGATAAAGTCAAAGGGAGTTCCCGCTACAGGTATAATCCTTCCGGTGGGAATAAGTTCCCTGACTTCCGTAATCTCCCCGGCGTTTAGCTGAAGCTCATGGTCCAGGATGTTTCTGTGTCCGCCGGTCAGATTGAAATAACTGTGATTGGTCAGGTTAATAACGGTCGGCTTGTCGGTTTCGGCTTCATAATCCAGGCTCAGCCGGTTTTCTTTGTCCAGCGTATAGCAGCAGCTTACCCTGAGATTTCCGGGATAACCTTCTTCTCCGTCCGGACTCAGGTAAGACAGTTTTACCCCGGCCCGGTCTGCAGATTCCAGGATTTCGGCTTTACATACCCTGCGGTCAAAACCGGTTCGTCCACCATGCAGGTGGTTCTCTCCGTTGTTGATGGCTCCGGAATAGGAAATGCCGTCAATGCTGTATTCCCCTTTGGCAATCCGGTTGGCATAACGCCCGATGAGCGCTCCGAAGTAGGGACCGCTGCCCAGGTAGGCTTTTGAGAGATAGTTTTCCAGTTTTTCAAATCCAAGGACGATATTTTCCGTGTTCCCTGCTTTATCGGGCATTTCAACTGCTGTGATTATGCCGCCGTAACTGCTTATTTTTATACTCAGTCTGTTGTCGTTTGAAAGGATGAAGCGTTCGACGGCCTGCCCGTCGGCTGTTTTTCCGAATAATTGTCCTGTTACCTGCATACGTTATTGTTTTTGATCGTTAATTGATTTTCTTGTCCGGACCGGCTGTATGAGCTTTCCAATTCTTTTTCAGGGAATCAATTGGCCCTGCCGGACGTATTTTTGCCGCAAGTTACAAATTATTCTTTCCAACTGGTAGGTACCGGTAGTGCCTACCGGTTCTTTTTTTTCTATTTTTGGGTCTGCAAAACCGATAAATCCGGAAGGAATGAAAGATATTCAGATTGATGATACCCTGGGGCTCCCCAAATACAGACAGCTAATTAACTCCGTTTACCGGGCTATTGCCGGCGGTAGCCTGCGGCTTGGCGACAAGATTCCCTCCCTGAATGAGATCTGTTCGGAATACAGTTTGTCCCGCGATACGGTTATGGTCGCTTTCAATGAGCTGAAATCCAAAGGCGTCATTCATTCCATACCCGGAAAGGGATACTACATTCGCAGTACGGATGTTCATCTGGACGAGCGCATATTCCTGCTTTTTGATGAGCTGAATACTTTTAAGGAGGATCTGTATACATCCTTTTTGAATGCCCTGGATATCCGTAGCAGTGTGGATATTTATTTTCATCATTTTAATTTCCAGTTGTTCCGGGATCTGGTTAATCAAAGTGCCGGACGCTATACCGCATATGTTATCATGCCGGCGACTTTTGATCATACGGCCGAGGTAATATCCGTATTGCCGGCCGACAAGGTTTATATCCTGGACCGGCTGAAAGAGGATTTACTGGGTTACCCGGTGGTTTACCAGGATTTTGAGCAGGATGTTTATCTGGCACTGAGCGCAGGGGCGGACCTGCTGGAAAAGTATGACCGGCTTATCATGCTTTTCCCGGGAGGTAAGGAGCCGGAAGGACGAATGAACGGCTTCCGGAAATTCTGTGAGGAACGGCAGATCCCTTTTGAAGTGCTGCACAGTTTGCAAAGCCGTAAAATCCGGAGGGGTGAAGCATACTTCGTTCCGTCTGACCGAAATCTGGTCCGGCTGGTCAAGATGGCTGCCGAACAGAGCTGTTGTCTGGGAAAAGATCTCGGGATTGTTTCCTTTAACGATACCGTATTGAAAGAAGTGGTTGCCGGAGGGATTACTACCATTTCCACTGATTTTAAACGGATGGGAACAACCCTGGCGGGTATGGTTGCAGGAAGAAGGCATGAGCACGTGGCTAATCCGGCTTACCTGATCCGCAGAAAATCGCTGTGAGTGTGCTGCTGACGCATCAGGGAATGCTCTAGCATCAGGCACAGGGGCCGACCTTATGGCAAAAGGGGAAGGCGATATGTTATATAGCATAAAATTGCTCCGGATGGGGGAGAGGATTATTTGTATTTTTACCCACCGGTACCTACCGGTTTGGGGGTATTGGGTATACATTCACACTTAAACCAATAAACATGGATATAGCTACTTTGAAAAAAAAATTTACAGAAAAATATGGGGAAGGTGATCTCTCCGGTTATTTTTCTCCCGGTCGGGTGAATCTGATTGGTGAGCACACCGATTACAACGGGGGCTTCGTGTTTCCCTGTGCTTTGAGTTTTGGAAATTACTGTCTGATCCGTAAGGTTGATCGTCCTTCCTTCCGTTTTGCGTCCCTGAATATGGAGCAGGAAGTGGAGCTTGGACTCGATGAACTGATGAGGCCTCTTCCGGGTAAAGCCTGGGTGAATTATCCGCTGGGGGTTATCGCCCAGTTTGTGAAAAAGGGGCTGAAGCCTGCTACAGGTGCAGATTTGCTTTTTTTCGGGGATGTGCCCAACGGTGCGGGACTGTCTTCTTCGGCTGCGCTGGAAGTGGTGACGGCTGTGGCCATTGACGACCAGTACGGGTACGGTCTGGACCGTGTGGAGCTGGTAAAGATGGGTCAGAAGGCCGAGCATGAATTTGCGGGAGTGATGTGCGGGATCATGGACCAGTTTGCTTCAGGAATGGGACAGAAAGATCGCGCTGTTTTTTTGAACTGCGATACGCTGGAATACGAGTTGGTACCGGTGGTGCTGAAGGGATGCAAGATTGTGGTGAGCAACACGAACAGTCCGCATAAGCTTGATTCTGGCAAATATAATGAACGGGTCAGTGAGTGTCGGGCTGCTGTGGATGCCATTAAACCGTACAAACCGGTTAGTCAACTTGCCGATCTGAGTTTGGATGAGTTTATTGCCCTGGAAGAAAAAATTGAAAATCCGGTGGTTCGTGCCCGGGCCCGTCATGTGGTTTCTGAAATTGAGCGGACTACCGGTGCGGTACAGGCACTGAAGGCCGGCGACCTGGAACAGTTTGGCCGGCTGATGAATGCTTCCCATATTTCCTTGCGTGATGATTATGAAGTAACCGGTCCGGAGCTGGATGCCATGACAGAGGCTGCCTGGAAAATTGAGGGTGTTATTGGTTCGCGGATGACCGGAGGCGGTTTTGGTGGTTGCACGGTTTCTGTGGTTAAGGATGAAGCTGTGGAATCCTTTATCCGGGAAGTCGGAAAGGAATATGAGGGAAAAACCGGCTTGAAGCCGGAATTTTACGTGGCCGAAATAGGTGACGGAGGTAAGAAGTTGTTTTAAATAAAAAAATGGAAAAATTTCATTTGGAAGACCATTCCCATCGCCGTTACAATCCTCTTACCGGCGATTGGATTCTGGTTTCTCCCCACCGGGCTAGGCGTCCCTGGCAGGGCCAGGAGGAAAAAGTACAGGAAGAAAAACGTCCGGCGTATGATTCGGGCTGTTATCTCTGTCCGGGTAACGAAAGAGCCGGGAAAGTGAAAAACCCGGATTATCAGGAGCCTTATGTGTTTACGAATGACTTTAGCGCCCTGCTCCCCGATTCTCCGGATGGGAGTTTTTCGGATGGCGAGTTGTTTTGTGCGGAAAGCGAACGCGGGATTTGCCGGGTCATTTGTTTTTCTCCCAGGCACGATTTGACCATTCCTGAGATGGAAACGGAGGAAATAAAACGGGTCATCGATGTGTGGCAGAATGAATACCTCGAGTTGGGAGCAAAAGATTTTGTAAATTACGTGCAGATTTTTGAAAACAAAGGAAGCATCATGGGCTGCAGTAATCCGCATCCCCACGGACAGATCTGGTCATCCGGCGCAGTCCCGAATGAGCCTTTCCGTGAGGATATCCGGCAACGGCTGTATTATGAAAAGCACGGACGTACGCTGTTGTCGGATTATCTGAAGAAAGAGTTGGATAACAAAGTCCGCATACTGGCAGGGAATGATCATTTTGTTGCTTTGATTCCTTACTGGGCCGTCTGGCCTTTTGAGTCTATGATTATCAGCAGGAGGTCTATACGGCATATCGGACAGATGAACGAGGAGGAAAAGGCCGGTTTGGCTGATATATACAGGCGTCTCACCATTATGTATGATAACCTGTTTGAGGTCTCCTTTGCCTATTCGGCCGGAGTGCATCAGGCCCCTACAGACGGGAAGGAACATCCGGCCTGGCATTTTCATATGCATTTTTATCCGCCCCTGCTACGCTCGGCAAGCGTGAAAAAGTTTATGGTCGGCTATGAAATGCTGGCCGGTCCGCAGCGTGATATTACTGCCGAGAGTGCGGCGGCCCGTTTGCGGGAATTACCGACTGTTCATTACAAGAAAACCCGGATCTGAACCAATCGACTAAAACAGAATAAAATGACAAATCAAGAAAAAAACAAGTACCTGTTCCCGTTGATTGTGATGGCATCCCTGTTTTTTTTGCTCGGATTCATTACAACCATGAACAATTCCATGATCGACTTTCTCAAAGATGAGTTTCATTTAAACTAAGTGGAGAAACAATTGCCCAATTCATTTTTTTACGGATCCAATTCCCTGTCTT
>JBFWIL010000071.1:0-11561 GCA_050256015.1 Mangrovibacterium sp.
TCCGGTGGTATATTGCAACCAAAGATAAAGAACCGGCTGCGGGATGCCTGTTTCTTCGGAGCTGTTTTTTTCTTGAATGGTTATTGCAGCCATGATCTTTCCTTGTATTTTGCGGTATGACGACTTTTTCCCGTATTCTTTATAAGAACCAGGGCCCGTTGATCTGTTAAAACGGACAGGAATTATGCTGTTGCGTTTACTATTACGGCAGGTTTTTTGAATGTTTTATTAACTTTGTTTATCTCGTAGAATTTAGAAAGGGGAAAGGGATGCCAAACAGAATCAGGAACAGAAGGATAAACATGCCGCCTCCGATGGATGGATTTAAGCCTTTCGGAATACCCCGGCGGGAACTGGAATCGGTTGTTATGCTTTTTGAAGAATTTGAAGCTATCCGGCTGGCTGATTATGAGGATTTAAGTCAGGAGGAAGCCGCTGTAAAAATGGATATTTCCCGGCCCACTTTTACCCGTTTGCATAACAAGGCACGAAAAAAAATTGCCAGGGCTTTTGTTGAAGGGAAAGCTATTCTGATTAGAGGTGGAACATATGTTACCGATGATTTTTGGTACAAATGTCATTCGTGCAACGAAACCATGATTACGCTCAAGCCGGTAAGGCAATGCCGGAAATGTGAATCGGATGATATTGTTTCTTTAAGCAGGGAACTTTTTGAAGAGAGCAATGAACAAGATGAGAATTCAGTTGTTTAACGTTTAAAATTTTACCCATGAAAAACCAAATTGATTTAACGACAGATTATTCAGCGAAAATGAATGAAAAGCTGAATGTATTTTTAAGTAATGTTCAGGTATTTTATATGAATGTGCGGGGATTCCATTGGAATATTACCGGAAAGAACTTTTTTAAGCTGCACGAGAAATTTGAAGAGTTGTATGACGACCTGAACGAAAAGGCTGATGAAATTGCCGAACGTATTCTGATGCTGGAAGGGAAACCGGTCCATGCTTTTTCCGAATACCTGAAAATTGCTGAAATCAAGGAAATCACAAATGTTTCCACCGATGTGGAAACCATTAAGGAAGTGGTTGCCGGTTTGCTGGTGCTGTTGAAACAGGAACGGGAGATTGTTGACCTGGCCGGGGATAACAGAGATGAAGGAACCGTTGATCTGGCAACCGGGTATATTGCGGAACAGGAAAAAATGATCTGGATGTTGAATGCATTCCTGAAGTAAAGCTTTATATGGAGTTGTCGGCTTTTTGCTGACGGCTCCCGTATTTCATCTTTTGCATGCTGTTTGTGCTTTCTATTCACGGAATATCGCAGTTAGAATAAGGAATTTTTCAGGTGAATTGCTATACTGATCCCTACCGTGATGAAGTGTTTCAGCATGCCTGTTTTTATACGCCGCAAGAAATTGGCCGAATGCTTTCGCGTTTTGGTACGGTGCAAATGCGGGAAGGTATATATTATTCCCCGGAATTTGAGTTGTTGGACGGAACCGGGAAACAGGAGCTGGTTGAACCGGCGTTTCTGGCCACTATGGTTCAAAAAAAGAAGTAGAAATGGAAATTACTGTGGAGATCAGTTATTATGTGCTGGCCGAAGATTATAGAAAGCCTGTCCGGGAGTTTCTTGATGCAATCAGAGGAAAACAATCTGTTCTGGTGGAAGCCGGAACCATGAGCAGTCTGGTCACAGGGGAGTATAAAACCGTCATGTGTTTGCTGCAGGAAAAGATGAACCTGGTCCTGGAAAAATATCCCTCTGTTTTTACGCTAAAGATAGCCAATGCCTGCAAATCCTGTAAGACAAGGACAGTATAAAATGCGTTGATGGGCTGGTTGAAAAGCAGACGCTGATACGCAAATTATACAGGCTTGAATTGAAAAAACAAACAGATGAAAGGTTATGTTCATGTATATACCGGAAACGGGAAAGGAAAAACCACGGCGGCTTTTGGATTGGCTTTACGGGCCGTGGGAGCAGGAAAGAAGGTTTTCTTTGCCCAGTTCGTCAAAGGGAAAAATTATTCGGAAATCGATGCCGTTCGGAAATATCTTCCTGAGATAATCATTCAGCAATACGGGCTGGGGTGTTTTATTGTCAAAAAGCCAACAGCCGATGATATCAGGGCAGCCCGTGAAGGGCTGGTCGAGATAGCAGATCGTATTGTTTCCGGAAAATACGATTTGGTGGTACTTGATGAGGCCAACATTGCGATTTATTATCAGTTGTTTTCGGTTGAAGAACTCCTTGCCGTTTTAGAAAAGAAGCCTGAAAAGACCGAAGTGATTGTCACCGGTCGTTATGCTCCCGCAGAATTGATTGCTTTTGCGGATCTGGTAACGGAAATGAAAGAGGTCAAACATTACTACACGGAGGGAATTCAGGCCCGGAAGGGAATTGAATACTGATCCGGATCATTTATATCATCCGGCAGCCCTTTTGCGAAATCCTGCATTGAAGCGTGATACCTGGACGGATTTTAAACAGATTGTAAGGAAGTACCGGGAACTTGTAAATCCGGAGCATTATTCGGACTATGTTTAGTTTTTGACTTTTTACTGTTCATTTTCCAGCAGCATTTTACTGATGAAGATATCCTGAAAATCAGGCTCGCTTTCCAGGTGGATATGCTTGGTTTTTGTCAGGATCTCTTGGGCTGGTTCAGTCCCTGTGAAAAGGAACATTTTAGCTCCGATCAGAGCGGTATTCCCCATTTTACTGATCTTCTCCTGGGTAAGTTCAATCATCCCGGTTGAAACGACATGGGAGAGGTTGAGGTAATTCCCGAATCCACCGGCAATGTAAATCCGGTCAATATCCAAAATTCTGATAGACAGATGTCTGGCCAGTATGTATAGCCCGGTTGCCAGTGCTGCCTTGGCAAGCAGAAATTCCTGGATGTCTTTTTGATTCAGAAAGACTTTTCCCGCCAGTCTGAGCTGTTCCTCTCCTGAAATGATTTCTCCAAACATACCGATTGCCCCCTGCTTCCGGAGGAGAGCCACCGCGTCGACCAGGGCACTGCCGCAGATTCCTTTGGGGGCGGTGTTGCCAATTACGCTGGCTTTTATCGCTCCTTTTTCCGCTTTCATGGAAGAAATAGCTCCGGTTACAGCCCGCATGCCCATGGAAATGTTGGCTCCTTCGAAGGCCGGTCCAGCAGCAGTAGAGGCACAGACAATCCGTTGCCGGTTGCCGAGAGCAATTTCTCCGTTGGTTCCCAGGTCAATCAGTGCCGTGTATTTCTCTTTCAGATGCAGTCCGGTGGCAGCAATTCCTGCCAGGATATCGCTTCCCACGAAACTTCCTATGAAAGGTAAGAAGCATATAGTATCCTGGACAGGAAAATGCCAGTCCAGCTCCTCCGGAAGAAAGCATTTGCTTGCCGGCCGGCCGGTTTCGAAAGGATAGGAAGCGAGCGGGCCGACGTATTCTCCGCTGAAAATAAGCTGCATGGCCGTATTGCCTACCAGCGCAACGCTGCTGACAGTTACCGGATGTTTTTTAAGCAAACGGGCAATCATTATTTCCAGGGCAATGCGAATATTCCGGGTCAGTTCGCCGGCATGTCCGTCCAGACAGGCCTGTATGCGGGAAATAAGATCGGCTCCAAACCGGATTTGAGGATTCAGTCCGGTTTCCACGGCCAGGATCCGGGCGGTGGATAATTCGACCAGCTGACAGACCAGGGTCGTGGTACCCAGGTCTATGGCGATGCCATACCCCGGTTTGGGCTGATAGGAAAATTTGCTTTCATCTGCCAGTATCAGCTGATTGAATTGTTCAACTTCCAGGGCGATGTCGCCCGTGCACCGGCTCATACAGGCTAATCGCCAGTTTTCGGTGAGTCCCAGCTGTTTGATTTTTTCCCGGTGTTCTTCGGTGATCCCGATTTCTCCATCAAGCAACCTGACTTTGCATTTTCCACAGACTCCCTTTCCCCCGCAGGGAAATTCAATGCCATATTCATGCAGCACATCAATGAGCGGGGTTTGATCGTTGACCCGGATTTCTTTGCCGAGAGGGTGCAACCGGATGATATGTTTCTTCACAGCGATGGTTTGTATTTATTATTCAAAACTAATAAATAGCATCTCAAAATGATGTGTCTTTTAATAAAATTATTTTTTCAGGATTTTACCCATCAGCTTCTCTTTATCCAGCTTTTTTGTGCAGAAAAACCAGTCATAACAGTGCATGTCTTCTCTATTTTCCATTCTTTCCTTTGCTACCCCACAGGAGCCTGCGGTTGGAACAATCACTTCTTCTCCGGGTTGCCAATCGGCCGGGGTGGCAATGCCAAATTTATCGCTTGCCTGCAGGGCTATCAGAATGCGGTATAATTCCATAAAATTCCGTCCGGTGCTGATCGGATAATACAGAATAGTACGGACAATTCCTTTTGGGTCAATTACAAAAACAGCGCGTACGGCTTTGGTGTCACTTTCACCGGGCATAACCATCCCGTATTTACCGGATACTTCCATGGTGATGTCTTCAATCAGCGGAAAGGTGACTTCAACATTTTTCATGCCTTTGTATTCGATTTTTTCCTTGATGGTCCGCAACCAGGCAATATGACTGTACAGACCGTCAACCGACAGACCTACGAGTTGACAGTTGGCCTGTTTGAACTTCTCTTCCAAGGTGGCAAATGTCATGAATTCTGAGGTACATACCGGGGTAAAATCGGCAGGATGACTGAAAAGAATAACCCAACTACCTTTGTAGTCGGCCGGGAAATTGATATTTCCTTGGGTAGTAACGGCTTTAAATGCGGGGGCAGGTTCCCCGATACGAGGCATAGCATTGATCTTTTTTTCAGTTTGTTTTTCCATTTTAATTGATTTTTAGATGATTAAATGTTAATTGATATTTGATTTTCTTATTTGGTGATTAATTTATTTGCTGATAATCTTCAATGGAATCCATTCTGGGCAATCAAATTGGTGATGGCTTTCGGTTTTTCCCGTTATATAGCACATTATGCCTTTTGGGAGGGATTTTGCTTTTGTATTGCATGTTGTTATGGATAAATAAGAATGATTTTTAATAAGAACAAATCAAACTCAATTTGGGTTTAAAGTCAAAAGGGGAATTGCATGCATCTTTTGCTTTCCGGGTAATTATGACGCGTGCTTCAAAGAAGATCTGTTTTTGTGAGGATTGTCTGCTTGCCGATGGTTTTTGGAGGTAACTGCTGGAGAGAAGAGGGTGTCAGAAGTCGGAGACACCCTCTTAATCTTTTCAGCTTACATCATTTCCTTCATGGCCTGGTAGGCTTTGTTGCCGTAAACTACCGACGGACCGCCTCCCATGACGATGGCCACCCCGATGGTTTCAACGATTTCGTCCTGACTGGCCCCTGCTTTCAGCGCACTCTCTACATGACAGGCGATGCAGCCTTCGCAGCGGATGGTAATTGAAATTCCCAGGGCAATCAGTTCTTTTTGTTTTGCATCCAGGAAGCCGCTTTGAATTCCGGCCTGGTGCATGTCCGTAAACCCTTTGATAAGTTTAGGCTGTTCCTTACCATGGATTTCCAGAAAGGTGTAAACTTCGTTTGCTTTATCCGTGTAACTTTTCATGGTAATACCTCCCTTTTTTTGATTCCTGACTTGGTATAAGATACAAAAAATGATGGGGATATGCCAGAACATGGATCATCGGAATTTATCAGCGTTTTATGGAAAAAGGAAGCCGCAGACTCAAACTGATATTCCGGCCCTGATTGCAGTAATCCGTTGATTTCAGCGTAGACAGATGATCCATGTATTTTTTGTCAAAAAGATTAGTGGCGGTCAGGGCAATTTCTACCGGCTGCTTTCCGGCCTGCAGGCTGGCTTTGCATCCGGCATGAATAACGGTATAACCGTCTGTAGCCGTTTCATCGGCTGAAGGATGGTCCTGTTTTAGTGCGCTTAGCGCAGAAACCCAAATTGAAGGGCTTTGTAAAAAACCCAGTTTGTCTTTTTCGGCCCGGATTTCATAGCGAAATTTCCCGGCGGGGATAAAGGGCAGGTAGTTCCCCTCATTCTTTTTGCCGGTTACCGATGAATAGCTTCCTTCCATGTGAAGCCAGGGCAGGCTGACCGGATGAAAGTGGATACCGGCTTCTCCTCCGTAAAGCCTGGCATTGGCCTGGGAATACCGGTAGATGGGCATTCCCGAATTGTTTGTTTCTGAAGTAGGGGCCAGATGGATATAATCGCTGATGTGATTGTAAAAACCAGCCAGGTCTAAAGACAGGTATTTCCCGTGATAATGCAGGCTGGCGTCAGCTTCCAAGGCATCCTCCGGATCAAGATCTGAATTTCCGAGTTCATACCGGTTGCCGTGAGCTCCGTTTGCGGTAAGCTCTGAGAGGTTGGGTACCCGGTAGGCTTTGGCCAGGTTGCCTCGTAACAGCAGCCGTTCATTCATGTAGAAGGTTGCACCCAGTGATCCGCTCAGACTGGAATAGTCTTTCGAAACCGGGGTGTGATAGGAATCGGTTCCTTCCGTTCCCATGGCGAAAGTCTTTGTATTGTATATATCAAAACGCAGTCCGCCCTGTAGTTTTAGTTTTTCCAGAACGGTATACCGGGCCAGTCCCAATATGCCGAAATTATTTACATCCGCATCGGGCAGAAACTGGTCATCCCGGTCGTTGTGGTTCCTGTTGGTTTGGCTCATGCCCTGGAAGCCCAGCAGATACTCGGAGTTATGGCCAGAAGGGAAATACAGTTTTGAATCGTAGGTAAAGGTGTGCAGGTTCATCTCTACTGAAGGGACGCTTAAGGTTTTCTCCAGCTTGCGTTGGGCCGACTGATAGGCCAGATTGGTTTCCCAGCGGAAAAGTCCCATATAAAGCTTGTTCTGGAGAGAAATCAGGTGGTGGTCCAAATCCTGGTACCAGATCCTGTTTTTACGGCCTTGACTGGTAATCAGCGATTGAACGGTTCCGTTGGTCATGCCGAGTTTCTGGCAGAAGTAATCATACAGGATTTTAAAGGTTCCCGATTTTCCTGTGTAACCGGCATTTGAGCTGAGTGACCACTGATTGAAACGGGAGTTGGGCACAAAGTCCCCGCCTCCCTGTTTGTAGTCGGCGTGGGTTTTTTCGTTTACCCGAATCCCGGCAAAGAGATGCTTCGAGGTGCCTTTCAGTCCCAGGCTGTTACTCATGCCGTTGGTGTTGGAATAGAGCTGAGTCCGGAAATCGCCGCTTACGGTTCCTGTAACAGCCGGACGCGATTTAATAAAATTCAGCACCCCGCCAATGGCATCAGACCCGTATAGCAAGGAGGCCGGACCTTTGATAATTTCCACCCGGTCTATTCCGTTGTCGTCAATTCCCAGCGGATGGTTTTCGCTAAACTGATAGTTCTCGATACGGACTCCGTTGTTCAGTACCAGAATGTCGTTCATGGAAAGCCCCCGGATAACTGGTTTGGAAATTCCCTGACCTTTTGCAATCATGTCAACGCCGGGTACTCTGGTGATTGATTCCATGACATTTGGGCTTCCTGATGCTGCAATTTCCGTGCTTTTCAGTACCTCAATTTTGACGGCGTTTTCATGTTGGGAAGTTACCAGACCTCCCGAGACCACTACTTCCTGTGATTCGATCACGGCTTCCGAAAGGGACACGTTTAGCCGGTTGGTTCCGTTGTGGATAGATATATTTTTTACCAGGGTGTTGTAGCCGATGCTGGAAAACTGGATTTTTATGTTTCCCTTTGGCAGCTTTTCAATCAGGTATTCACCTTTGTCCGAGCTGACGGTACCTTTGTTCAGATCTGGCAGGTAGACCGAGATTCCAGGGAGGGGATTTCCTGCTTTATCCGTTATTTTCCCCTCCAGTTGTGTTTGTGCGTTCAGGACATGAAAAGACACAACCATGACGCATATCATGAATATTCGTTTCATTATTATTACGATTTATGAAATGATTTTTCAGGCTTTGTTAGGTTAAATAGGTACAGATACATGAAAAACCGGGGGAGCCCGTAATAAAAACGAATGATTGAGTTTTTTGGCAAAGAAAACGGATTGGTAAAAAATGCGATAACAGACAGTCGCTTTTACCGGTTTGCGATATAGTTCTGCTTTCCTGGAAAAATAAAGAGAGAATTCATAACAGCAAACCGGACATTTTTTATGTTGTTCGTGAAAATGATGTTCTTGTTTTGCCTTGCATACAAAATGGTCGTGTTTATGGAAAGCACTGTCAGTCAATTTAATACCAAAGGGAATTATAAAGATGGCTGTCAGGATAAAGGATATTGTATTTCTTAACTTTCCTGTCATTTGTTGCTTGTTGTTGGCATTTGCCTATGCTGTTGCAATTTTACAAAAAAGTTTGCTCTTTAACTCTTCAGAATTTTAAAAAATCATTGATGCGCAGGCCGTCAGCAGTGCTCCATATAACGATCTGTTTCCCGGCTTTCAACTCCCGACTTTTTCCGGTATATTGAAAAAATGCTTCGCGTAATTCGAGTTTTGTCATTCCTATCCACACCAACTTATTTTATTATTGCATTTGAAATTAAAGGTGCCACTTTTACGGCAATCAACACAAATATTGCAATAACAAGCGTATCTAAACTTGCTTTAAGGCTGATGCTTTTCATCATTAAGGCACTTGTCAGGTCAGTTAAAACACAAAACGCAAGAGCCCAGGTTATTCCGAATTTTGAAAAAATCCAGACCATCAGCAATACTAGTGGAATAGCAATAACAGAACCCAAAAGGGCTGTTTTCATCAGCGGTAATTCAGCATATTTACAGACTACATGCACCATTCCTGCCATTCGCGGGCAGATAATAAAAAAAGCCAATGCGGTTGCTGTGAGTAATAATTTGTTCTCCATTTTATTATTTATTAACTTTCTTTTCCAAAAATTTTAAACCATTAAAACAGTACCGGGGTGACAAACAAATCATAAATTAAGGCTGCCAGCATTCCAAATAAAGCCGGAGTCTGAATCTTTAAATGGTTTTTGTAAGGCTTTCCATCCCAGGATTAACCCTTTTAGTTATTAATTAATTTTTTATTCCCTTCGCAACAATTATAACCTGTTTGAAGGGTGATATGCTTAATCCCGAATTTTTCACGCAATAAATTTTCTACTTTTTCCCTGACATACATCATTTCTACCATATCGATGTTGCTTTTCAGGTTCAGATGTGCTTCAAGATGTATTTGGAAATCATCCAGTTTCCATATATGTACATGATGGATATTATCAACTTCTTCCAATTGTTCAACCTGTGTTTTTATTTCTTCAAGATTAATCCCGTCGGGAACTGATTGCATCAGAATGTCAACGGTTTCTTTTACAATGCCCCAGGTATGCCATATGATATAAATTCCTACAAAAACGGTGATAAGCGGATCGAGCCAATAGGTGTCAAAAATCCAGATAGCCACCCCGCCAGCAATGACGGCAACAGACGAAAGAGTATCGCCCAACAGGTGCATATAGGCTGCTCTTACATTCAGGTTGTGAGCTTTATCTTTATTCAACAGTACTACTGAAATAAGATTTGCCAGCAATCCGAATACGGCTACGACAAACATCAACCTGCCTTTTATTGGTTCAGGATGGATAAACCGTTGGTATGCCTCGTAAAACAGGAAGATACAAATTGCAATGAGTACAATAGCATTAAAAAGTGCTGCCAGTATTTCCACCCGTTTATATCCGAATGTTTTTCGTGTATCAGGCTTTCGTCTGCTTATTTTTCCTGCGATGAATGCGATAAATATTGCTGATGAATCGCCCAGGTTATGCAGGGCATCGGATAACAGAGACAAACTGTTGGAAATTATCCCACCGACCACCTGGACAATGGTTATGGACAAATTTAACAGGGTAACCCACAGGAGATTTTTCTCATGTAAATCATGCCTGTGATGGTGATGTTCGTGGAGATGATGATTATGTGTTGATTTTTTCATCATTATTGTTTGTTATATATATCTGATCTAAATATACATAATAATCATCGACAATTATTCCCGAAACCAAACGGTTTAATATTATTTAACAGAGAAGACCCCGGGGCCACAACCCGGCTCAATAACAGTATCCCCGCTTTTTAGCCCCAGTGCAGAAAGGACATGTTCCGGTTTTACCAGTAACCTTAATAATATACAGTCATGCATTATCTTAATACAACGAAACGATATTTTGTATATCAAATTCGACTTTCTTTTATCCATTATTTCTATCTCCTATTCTTTATTAATACAGACTCACATAAAACTAAAAAACGTTTCATTCGTTCTTAGCCACTAAATAAACCGTAGGTGTCAGAAACGATGCCACTGACCAGCGTGAACGTGCCCTGAAGACTTATAAGGTTCCATAATATTTTTCAGTGTGTTCTGTGTCTTAAGTAGTTATTTAGAAGTTAAACTTTGCCTTCACCCAATATTCAGAGTTGTCTTTGTAATACGAAAACATTCCTTCATCGCCCCGGAACCAGTCGTAGCCGGCCATTACATGGATTTGGTCGGTTAATGAATAATCGGCATAAAAACGTGTAAAGGAAGCCTTGTTAATGACATCAATATAGGCATAGGCCGACAGTTTTAACATGCTGTGCAACAATTTCTTCGATACACTCAATGTGGTGTAGGCAATATCTTTATCGCCGGTCATTGTTTTGTCGTAATTGTTGATGAATTTATGGTAATACTGTACCATAAGCGTCCAGTCGTTTCCCGCGTACCAATCGATTCCCAACAGAAAATATGTGGCATCCTTTTTTATCATTTCATTATTCGTGACTTCCTGAAGTTCGTTGAAATATTCGGCAATTTCGCCCCTGATTACAAATTGACCGACGGGTTTGGAAAAATCCATTCCCAGCATTTCAAGCCGTCCGTAATGTGCAGTAAGCAACAGACTATCCGTACTTTGTGGGTATCTGTAACTAAAAACAGGCATTTTGTTCCATGTATTCAATGCAGATACAGAAAAATCAATTCCGCTCAGGAAAAATGAAAACCTCCCGCCAAATTCACTGTTCTTTATTGTTCTACCGGGAGTGTTGTCCATGTCAGCCTGATACGGCATTTCAAAAGATTGGGTAACTGACCACGGGTTTTCTTCTTCGACAGGCAAGACAAAAAATTCGGGAACAGGAACAAAAATCAACTCGAAGTTATAGCTCGGTTTAATATATCTCAGGCGGAAGGCATTTTCCGGAATACGTATATCATCATAATCACGGGCCAGAAATTCGCTGTAATCCATAGGCGAAACAATATCGGTAATACGCAGGCCGTCGGCAACACCCCAGATAACAATTTGTTTCCCGACTT
Source organism: Mangrovibacterium sp. (assembly GCA_050256015.1). GTDB lineage: Bacteria > Bacteroidota > Bacteroidia > Bacteroidales > Prolixibacteraceae > JBFWIL01. The sequence goes on from JBFWIL010000071.1 coordinate 11,291, forward strand.
TAACGTCCCAACTATTACTGGTGTATTGAAAAAATGCTTCGCGCAGCTCAAGCTTCGTTTTACTTTCATCCAAACTGTTGTAAACAGAATTGAGCGAAGCAAACATATACGATTGCCCCATCGTTGCACTTAATTCAGTACGCAAACGGCTGCGCGAACTCATAAAATCGTTGGGGCTTTGGCTGCGTACAGCGTGATAAGTGTCGGCAAAACCGCTGAATTTATAGGTTAATTTATCTTGTGCCCAGGCAGCGAAAGAGAGCAGGAATAA
>JBFWIL010000072.1:0-11474 GCA_050256015.1 Mangrovibacterium sp.
CCAGCCCTTGCAATCCCATTTTCAGCAGTTCTTCCTTGCTGTACCCTGTTGCCGTTATGGCTCTTTTGTTCACATCGATTAACTGGCCGTCAGTCCCGATTACCCATACGGTTTCATTCATGCCGTCGATCAGGGCCCGATAATTCTGTTCGCTTTCCCTGAGTGCCTGTGTGGCCTTTTTCCGTTCGGAAATATCGTTCAAAATCACTCCGATAAATAATTCTCCTTTACCGTTGTAGAAGATAGAAGAAGACACTTCTGCCGGGAACCGGCTGCCGTCTTTCCGGATGCAGCAGACTTCCGCACCCTGTATTTTTCCTTTAGCCATAAAATGCTGGTGAAGTTCCTGAAACCCGGCATCCATGACGACCATTTTGTTTCTTCCTGCTTTAGTAATTTCCTGTTCGCTCATGTTGAACATTTCGCAGGCAGCCCTATTTGCAGAAAGGACGGATCCGTCGGGACGGGTAAGCAGAACGGCATACATATTGTTTTCCATTACAAGCCGGGAAAGTTCTTCGCTGTCACGCAGCTGCTGTTCCCTCTTTTTCAGCTCGGAAATATTGCGGGTGACTCCCAGAAAACCGCTAATTTTTCCCTGGCTGTTTCGTGTAAAGGAGATGTGCATTCCGGTCCAGATAAGTGTCCCGTCAGCACGGTAATGTTCCAACTGCAAAAGCCGTGAGCGGTTGGGATTTGCATCCGGTTCCTTTTCCCGTTCCAGTTCCTCTTCCAGAACGGTTTTCAGTAACTGTATTGATTGCGGAGGCATTTTTTCTTCCAGGGTGCGCTTGATGTGTTCTTCAGCACGCTCCCCCAAGAGTCTGACTACGGACGGACTGATATAGGTTGTTCGCAGATCCAGATCGGCAGTCCATATAACGTCTGACATGTTTTCTGCCAGCCTTCGGTATTTTCTTTCATTTTCCTTCAACCGGCTTTCAGCTTCCACCCGTGGGGTGATGTCTTCAACGATTACGGCGAATTCATTGGGGCGGTTGCAGTAAGCTTTGATGCTGTAATACCGGTTCAGCTCCCGGGAGTAATTTTCGAATGAATCGGGTTCTCCGGTCAGGACAACCTGCCCGTACCGCTCGATCCATATTTGCTCTGTGCCGGGTAATACTTCCAGTACCGTTTTTCCAATGATGTTCTCCTGCTTTAGCCCGGTCAGTTCCTCAAATTGCTTGTTGACTTCCAGGAAACGGTAATCGGCCGGCTTCCCTTCCTGGTCAAGAATTAATTCGTGGACGGCCATACCCAACTGCATTTGGGAAATCAGGCTTCTGTATTTCTTTTCACTCTCGATCAGTTGCATCCGTTGTGCCCTTTCCTTGCTCCGGTCACTAAAAACCAGTACGACACCCGCCAGGTTTTGCTGGTCGTCCCGGATCGGGGCTCCACTGTCGGTAATGGGTATTTCACGGCCGTCTTTTGTCACGAGCAGGGCGTAATTGGTCAGTTCAACGATTTTTCCCTCCCGAAGCACCTGGTTGACCGGGTTTTCGATTCTTTCCCTGTTGCTTTCCCTGATAATATGGAAGATGTCTTCAATGGCTTTGTCCCGGGCTTCATGTTCGGTCCAGCCGGTCATTCTTTCAGCTACCGGATTGAGATACTGCACCTTGCCTTTTTTGTCGGCAGTAATGACTCCGTCGCCAATACTGTAAAGAATGGTCCCGAATCTTTTTTGAGATTGCTGGAGCTCCAGACTTTTTTTTAGTAATTCGCGGTAGAGGTTCCGTTGCCGGCAATAATGTCGCAGTGCAAGCAGCAGACTGGCTATGACCATAAGCAAAAGGAGGCCGACCGCACTAAAAGAGATTTGTTTGTTAAGTTTGTCATAGACGTTGTGCGTACTGGTTTGGGCCAACAAATACCCGTTTGCCTCGTCTGTCTGTTTCTGCTTGTTCTTGTTCTCCTGCGACAGGCTGTGTTCTTTCAACTGCCAGGGGTCTCCCCGGCTCAGTGTGCCAGTTTCAGAAAGCCTTCCCTGATACCACCGGCTGAGTTCTCTTCTTTTTGCTTCGGCAAGGGTTTTAAATTCCCGGAATGTCTCTGCCCGGATTCCGGCTTTTTCGCTCCGGTACAGGACCCCTCCGGATACAACCATCAGGATCAGCAGAATGAATAATAATCCTGCCAGGCGGCTTTTCCCCGAATGATGCAGGTTTTTCCCCATAAATCTTTAGTCACAGCTTCCTGTTTCTACCTGTTCCCCGAATAGCAGACCGGACGGTATGTTTCTGCCGGTTTTGTGCTGTACGGGGATTTTCCTTCTAAGTTAAAAAAAAAATATATACCGGCCCCCGGAGCCTGGAAATTTCTGTTCGTTGATAATCCGGCAGATTTTATCTCGTGTATTGCGAGGAGAGAGAATAAATGAGGCGATTTGTTGTCGTGAATTGTTTTTAAAGGAGTTTTTTGATCCGGATACAAAATAATATATTGCACCATGTTTTGGTTGACAGGATAATTGTATTAATCCATAATATGTTTTTGTTGTATCTTTACTGAACAAATCAAATCATGAATTTTGCAGAAGAAAGAGCTTCTGTAGCATTTTTTATATAGTCAATTCCTTTGTTCTCGTTTGCAGAGCGAGCTAAAAATTAACAAAAATATATGGTGAGTTTGACTACATAAAGCGAACTATCGTTTATTTTTACGTTTTTTTGTGACGGCGATGCTTGGCGGAGTTGCAGTATTAGGCAAAAGCGGCAGGTATTTTGCGTAAAACAAACGGCAGTGAAAGGGGATAGAAAAACTAAAATTTATGAAGGGAAAGTAATGACTCTTTTGGGTTTATTGCTTTTTCTTTTCGATGTGGCTTTTGCTGAAGGATGCAGGGTGTCTGGAAATAATACAGATAGCGTATCTTCTCTTCCAGCAGGCAGGAAGACGCTGTCAGATAATTTTTCTTCTGCAGGGGAATTTTTCCTGTCTTCTGGTCGTTTGCTTCACAGGCTGGGCATAGAAATCCGGCCGGCTTACATTTTCCCAACAAATCCTTTTCTGCGGGGAGACAATGCTACCGGGAAACCAATAGAAAACTCGTTTTCCGCACATTTGAAATATTCGTTTCAATTTCATCCTCATACCAATACCGGTCGGATATACGGAGAGGCTTACCAGGGAATCGGCCTGGCCTTTTATACTTTCGGGGAAAGTAAACAAGTGGGAAATCCGGTTGCATTTTATCTTTTTCATGGAGCACGGATAAACCAGTTTAATCCTCGCTTGTCACTAAATTATGAATGGAACTTCGGCTTGTCGTTCGGCTGGAAACCTTACGATTATGAAGACAATAATTACAACATCATGATCGGGTCGAAGCTGAATGCATACATCAACGCAGATTTATATCTGAGATGGATGCTTTCGCCTCAATTTGATCTGAACTGCGGCGTTTCCCTCTCCCATTTTTCCAATGGGAACACCAAGTATCCGAATGCGGGACTTAATACCACAGGTTTAAACATGGGGGTGGTGTATAACTTTAACAGGGGAAACGATTTTCATCAGGATACGTTTGCCAGGTTCTGTATCCCGGATTTTTCCCGCCACCTAAGCTATGACCTGGTGTTTTTCGGTTCCTGGCGCCGGAAAGGAGTTGCTTTTGGAGATAAGCAGGTTGCCTCTCCCGACGCCTATATGGTATTGGGATTCAATTTTGCTCCGATGTATAATTTTGGATACAAGTTCCGTGCGGGGGTCTCGCTCGACGGTGTTTATGATGGCAGTGCCAATGTGTATACCAAAGATTTCATTATCGGTACCGAGCAGGAGTTTTTTAAACCTTCACTCAGCAAACAGTTGGCCCTGGGGCTCTCAGGACGGGCGGAGTATGTGATGCCCTTTTTTGCGGTCGATTTTGGGATGGGGGTCAATGTGCTGCACCGGGGAGGAGATCTGAAGGCTTTTTATCAGATAATAGCTCTAAAAATCGAAATTATCCGAAATTCCTTTATCCATATAGGATATAACCTCAAAGATTTTCATGACCCTAATTTCCTGATGTTGGGGATTGGTTTTCATTTTAATAACAAGTATCCTTCCCTTCTTCACTGATTTTTCCTCAGTTTTCTGGGCTGAATGCTGCGAAATACCAAAGTGGTTCAAGCCGTTTGAAGGCTTTTGCCTAAAAGAGTATTCCTGATAAAGATGTAATACACTGAATTACATCCGGGGGTAATTTTTTTTGAGGTCGGTGGCGGATTCGAACCGCCGTACGCGGTTTTGCAGACCGCTGCCTAGCCACTCGGCCAACCGACCCGGTTGTCTGCTCCGGTTTGGGGACAGCAAAAATAGATAAAAAATTTAGCTTTGCAATACGTTCGTTCTGCTTTTATTTGCGAACTGTAACACTCACCTTTTCAAGTCTGCCGCCCAGGGGCGGATTCATCTTTGATAACTTTACTGTAGCCTGCTCTGTCTGGGGAAATGCCGTATAGATGGCATTCAGGATGCGGGTACAGACATGCTCCAGCAGGGCGGAAGGAATTTGCATTTCCCTTCTTGTCAGTTCATAAACCTCCTGATAGTTCAGGGCATCTTCCAGCCGGTCGCTTGCTCCGGCTGCGGTACAGTCGGTCTGGATGCTGAGCGACACGAGAAAGTGGGCGCCCACTTTCCTTTCACTGGGGAAATAGCCGTGGTAGGCATAAAATTCCATTCCTTCCAATTCGATTAAGCCATTCATGGTAATTCTGTTATGTGTTAAGCTGCATGGAAACGGCAAAGAGCTGCTCCCGCAGGAGATTTTAGCAGACAGCTGCCGGACGGGAACAAAATTAATTTTTATTTTTGGATCATGATTTTCGCAGGAGAAAATCCGCTGTGCGGAATCATTTTATACTTTTGTAGTTCAGAATGAACCATTAATCGGATAACTATGAGTGAGAACAGTCCTGAAAAGGAAGTTGCGGTAAAAAAGAATTTTATCCATCAGATTGTTGAAGAAGAAATCAAACAGGGAAAGAACGGAAGCCGGGTACATACCCGTTTCCCGCCCGAGCCCAATGGTTACCTGCATATCGGGCATGCCAAATCCATCTGCCTGAATTTCGGGACTGCTCAAAAGTATAAGGGGCTGACCAACCTGCGCTTTGACGATACCAATCCTTCCCGGGAGGAGACGGAATATGTGGATTCGATCAAGGAAGATGTGCGTTGGCTGGGGTTTAGCTGGGATGACCGGGAATATTATGCTTCCGATTATTTTGACAGGCTGTATGAATTTGCCTTGAAGCTGATCCGGGAAGGGAAAGCTTATGTGGACGACCAGGATGCCGAAACTATCAGCAGTCATCGGGGCACGCCTACCCGGCCGGGACAGGAAAGCCCTTTCCGCAACCGTTCTGAGGAAGAAAATATGGGGCTTTTCCTGCGTATGCAGGCCGGTGAGTTTAAGGAAGGTCTGCGGGTGCTTCGTGCGAAAATTGATATGGCTTCTCCAAACATGCATATGCGTGATCCCATTCTCTACCGGATCATGAAAACCCCGCATCACCGTACCGGAGACAAATGGTGCATTTATCCCATGTATGATTTTGCCCACGGGCAGTGTGATTACTGGGAAGGGATTACGCATTCCATCTGTACGCTTGAGTTTGAAGTTCACCGTCCCCTGTACGACTGGTTTATTGATCATCTGAAGGATGGCGATTACCGGCCACGGCAAATTGAGTTTGCACGGCTCAACCTGAGTTATACGGTGATGAGCAAACGGAAGCTTCTGGAACTGGTTAAGGGCGGTTATGTCAGGGGATGGGACGATCCGCGTATGCCTACCATCTGCGGACTGCGCCGTAGGGGCTATACACCTGAATCAATCCGCAACTTTTCCGAGCGTATTGGAGTGACCAAGGTAGATGGTATGATTGATGTTTCCCTGCTGGAGCACAGCGTTAGGGAAGACCTGAATAAAAGAGCGCAAAGGGTGATGGGCGTACTGGACCCGGTGAAGGTGGTGATTACCAATTATCCGGAGGGACAGGTGGACCAGATGGAAGCCGTCAACAATCCGGAAGACCCTTCGGCCGGAACCCGCCTGGTTCCTTTTTCCCGGGAGCTCTATATTGAACGTGATGATTTTATGGAGAATCCGCCCCGTAAGTTTTTCAGGCTTGCCCCGGGTAGGGAAGTGCGTTTGCGTTATGCTTATTTCATAACCTGTACGGGGGTGGTGAAAGACGCCGAAGGACACATTACCGAGCTGCACTGTACCTATGATCCGGCTTCCCGGGGCGGAAACTCACCCGACGGAAGGAAAGTCAAGGCTACCCTGCACTGGGTGTCGGCTGCGGAAAACGTGAAGGCGGAAGTGCGGCTGTACGACAGGCTTTTTAACGATGAGGATCCGGCGGGACACAAGGATGTTGACTTTAAGGATTTTCTGAATCCAGATTCTCTGAAGGTTCTGCCTGTTTGTTTTGTGGAACCTTATGTAAAATCGGCCGTGCCGCTCGATTTCTTTCAGTTTGAACGGATTGGCTATTTTAATCTGGATCCAGACAGTCACGCCGGCAAGCTGGTTTTTAACCGGACGGCTTCCTTGCGCGATACCTGGTCGAAGCTGAATGCAAGATAATTGCATTCCTCTTCATTTTAAGTCCGTTCTTAAAGCTATAATTCCGGGGCGATAATTTGTTTTAGGGAAGTGGTGTTTTCATTTTAGCAACTGGCTGTTGGGAAAACATCAATCTTTATTACTTTTAACCTTAAATGGCTTCGTCTGGAAGGAAGCTTAAAGAGCGAACAATGGGTTTGTATGTACATGTGTTTCTTTTTTTGTCCGTTTTCTGGTCTCAGGTATCCAGGGGCAGATTGATCTTGCTTGCCCTGGCCGTTCTGTTGCTGGCCGCTCTGGGCTGGCTTCGGTTGAAACGGCATCCGAAATTCCGTAACGGGAGGCTTTCTGTCTGCCTGATTCCCGACCGGCGTTACCGTCCGCGAAAACTGACTTTACGCATTCATAACCGGGGTAAAAAAGATCTGGATATTCAGGCTCCCGTGATTCGGTTCAGTAAGGTTTTGCAGGTCCGCAATTTCAGACTGAATGGGGTGAACGGATTTTCTATTTATCCGCTTTATCTGGAACGCGGGAGAGTACATGAATTGTCCGTTGTGCTGAGTCGTTTCCACGATTATGATCCTTCGTTACGGAGTTTTTATTGGGCCCGTATTGAGCTGTGTGATACGACCGGAAGAACTTATGTGTCCGGAAAGCTTACCCTCCGCAAAAGTCTTTTTTCGTGATGCAGAACTGGCGTTTTAATCATATTGATTTTTCCACATACCCGTATTACGGGGGTGATGATCTGGGGGTCAGAACTTCGGTTCGGGAGGTCTTTATAAAAATCTGGGCCCCGGATGCGGAGGCTGTTGATTTTTTTGTTTACCGGTACAGCGAGGGAGGCAGGCCGATTCGCACGGATTCGCTGATTTTGGAGCAGGATGGTTGTTGGTCGCTGAGACTGGAAGGGGATTTCCGGGGATTGTATTATACCTTCCGGGTGAAACAGGGAGGGTGGCTGGATGAAACACCCGGGGTAGATGCCCGGGCGGTGGGAACCAACGGACGCAGAGGCTTGTTTTTTATCCCGGGTGAAACCAATCCACGTGGCTGGGAGTTGGATCGTCAGGTAATGCTGGAAAGTCAGACGGATGCTATCGTCTATGAACTTCATGTTCGCGATTTTTCCATCGATCCGGCTTCGGGGATGAAATACCGGGGAAAGTTCCTGGCTTTTACCGAAGAAGGAACAAAGGAGACGGGCGGAATGGTTACCGGGATTGATCATTTGAAAGAGTTGGGCATCACCCATGTGCATTTGTTGCCGGTGGCCGATTTCCATTCAGTGGATGAGAAACATCCTTCCGGTCAGTATAACTGGGGGTATGACCCTCTGAATTTCAATGTACCTGACGGGTTTTATGCTACGGATCCCGACGGACCCGCACGGATCACTGAGTTTAAACAGCTGGTAATGGCTTTGCATCGGAAAGGGATAGGTGTGGTGCTTGATGTGGTCTACAATCATACCGGTTATACCCGGCATTCCTGGTTTAACCAGACCGTACCGGGCTATTATTACCGGCAAAATTACGACGGATCCTTTGCCAACGCTTCGGGATGCGGAAATGAGATTGCCTCTGAACGGGCCATGGTTCGCAAATACATACTTGACTCGGTCTGCTACTGGACCCGGGAATTTCATGTAGACGGTTTTCGTTTCGACCTGATGGGGATACTGGATCTGGACACGATGAACCGGATACGGGAGGCACTCGACCGTTTGCATCCGGGAATGTTGCTGTATGGGGAGGGATGGACTGCTGCGGAGAGTCCGATGCCTGCCGGCTCCAGGGCTGTCAGGGATAATGTGCGGCAGTTGAACAGGATTGCCTGTTTTAACGATACCTTCCGGGATGCTGTGAAGGGCGATAACTTTTCGGATCGGGAGCTGGGATTTGTAAACGGGAATTATTCCCGGGCGGAAGGGGTGAAGTTAGGGCTGGTTGCAGCGGTTTTCCATCCCCAGGTCGACTACGGCCGGCTACACCGTCAGCCATTGGCTGACGGGCCTGAGCAGACTGTAAACTATGTGTCGGCCCACGATAACCTTACCCTGTATGACAAACTGCGACTCAGCCGTCCGGATGCCGATACGGAAAGTCTGAAGCGGATGCATAAACTGGCCGGAGCCCTTTTGCTGTGCGCTCAGGGAGTTGTCTTCCTGCATGCCGGAACTGAGTTTTGCCGGACTAAGGAGGGGGATCACAATTCCTATCGTTCGCCCGACAGGATTAATCGGATTGATTGGAGCAGGAAGAAAGCGTTTGAAGATGTGTTCCATTATTTCCGCTCACTGATTCAGCTTCGGCGGAAACTGCCGGCCCTGCGAATGCAGTCTGCCGAAACAATCGGCAGAACCCTGCATTTTCTTCCGGCTCCTCAGGACGGGGTGCTGGTTTGGCTGATCGATGATTCTTCTCCGGGAGGGAGCGGGAAAATACTTCAGCTTATTGCCAATGCCTGTCCCGCACCGGTGAAGGTTAAGCTTGCTGCACCGGGCAGATGGGAAGTACTTGCCGACGGAGAAGGGGCTGAGGCAGAGACACCGGCAGAGCCGGATGCAGAGCAACTATGCGTTCCGGGGATTACCCTTATGATCCTGGCCCGCAGCCTAGAAAGCGGTTAAGAGCAGGTCGATGTCCTTGGATGCAATGTTAAGCCGGGAACCCAGGTCATGATTGGTCAGAATCCCGTTGAAGATATAAATCCCCTTCCGGAATCCACCGGACGTTTTTATGTAATTCTGTACGCCGCCTGTTTCTCCGATAGCAATGATTACCGGGGTGAGAATGTTGCTGAGGGCAATGGATGCCGTACGGGCCACGAGCGACTGGATATTTGGGACGCAGTAATGGATTATGCCATGCTCTTCGTAAGCCGGATGGTTCAGGTCGGTGCAACGGCTGGTTTCGAAACAGCCTCCCTGCCCGATGTTCAGGTCAATGATCACAGATCCTTTTTTTAGCTTTTTCACCATTTCTTCCGAAACCCTGAATCTGAGCGCCGAGTTGGAAGACATGGCTCCCAGAACCACATCGGCCGACTTGAGCGCTTTGCGCAGTACACCGGGATAAAGTACCGAGGTAAAGATACGCTGTCCCAGTTTTTCCTCCAGACTCCGGAGGCGGAACAGATCGTTATCAAACACCTTTACCATGGCTCCCAGTCCAAGTGCTGCCCGGGCGGCAAATTCTCCCGCAGTGGTGGCTCCGAGAATGATCAGTTCAGTGGGAGAAATACCGGTTACACCGCCCATTAATACCCCTTTCCCTCCTCTGGAATTACTCAGGTATTCGCTGGCCACATTTACGGCAGTGACCCCTGAAATCTGACTCATCATCCGTACCACGGGCAGGCAGTGCTGCTCATTTTCCATATATTCGTAGGCAATGGTGGTTACCTTTTTGTTGATGAGCTTGCGAATCGATTCGTTGCATTGCATGTTCAGCTGAAGGTGGGAAAAAAGGGCCTGGTTGCCGCGAAGCTGGTCAATTTCTTCCTGATCGAAGGGCGAAACACGTAAGACCAGATCGCATTGAAAAACTTCTTCCCTGCGTGATACAATCGCTGCCCCGGCTTTGAGGTATTCCTCGTCCGGATAGCTTGATGCTTGCCCTGCGTTGGTTTCCAGGTAGATCTCGTGTCCGTAAGAGATCAGCAGTTCGACAGCTCCCGGTGTAAGAGGTACCCGGTATTCCACCCGCCCATAATCTGAGGGAATGCCAATGCTTAGCCTTTTCCCTTTTTGGAGGATTTTCATCATTTCTTCCCGGGGCATGAAAAAATTAGCTTGTTCGGGATTTTGGGTGCGTTTGTTCATTGGCGAATCTTGAGTGGTACAAGTTACTTTTTTCCGGCCAATTAAACAAGATGAGTGTTATCGCAGGAAAGCCGTAAGCAGGCGTGAGGTCTCCGGCCTTTCCGTAATATGGACCTTTACCATCCGGTCGGGAAGAAAAGTTCCGGCCTTTTCCGGCCATTCCATAAAACAGTATTGTCCGCTGTCCAGGTATTCTTCCAGACCGATATCCAGAACTTCTTCCGGCTTTTTCATCCGGTAAAAATCGAAGTGAAAGATTTGTCCGTTCCCTTTAGTGCTGTATACATTGACCATGGCAAAAGTCGGACTGGTGATGTTATCGGCCGAACCCAGGCTGCGGCACAACGCTTTGATAAAGGTTGTTTTCCCGGAACCCATCTTTCCGTAAAAGGCAAATATCCGTTCACGGGGGAATGTCTCCAGGAATTTACGGGCTGCCGCCTCCAGCTCGAGAACAGACTTAATTGTTATCGAAAACATGGTTTTTCAGAATTGGTGATGCAAATTATAAAACTTCTTTTAAAAATTATGATCCTGACCGGTCTGAAATGTCTTTTTTGTAAAAATGTATTACATTTGAAACGAACATGCCTGCACCAGGGAAAAAAGATGATGGTTAAATTGACTATGCGGGTTTCCGTATGTAAATTTAAATTTTTTGAATAAATATTTATATCTATGAATTTGCCTGAAAATCTGAAGTATACCAAAGAGCACGAATGGATTCGTGTGGAGGGTGATGTTGCAGTGGTTGGCATTACCGATTTTGCACAGGGTGAACTGGGTGATATTGTTTTTGTGGAAATTGAAACCCTGGGGGAAACGCTGAAAATGGGCGAAGCCTTTGGTACTGTGGAAGCAGTAAAAACGGTATCTGATCTGTTTATGCCCGTATCCGGGGAAGTGCTCGAATTCAACAGTGCACTGGAGGACAATCCGGAGTTGATAAACAAAGATCCCTATGAAAAGGGATGGATGATCCGTATCCGTCCGGGTGATTTGTCAGAACTTGATAAGCTTATGAATGATGAAGCCTATCAGGCGATGCTGGAAGCATAGGCTGCTGGATGCCGT
>JBFWIL010000073.1:0-11242 GCA_050256015.1 Mangrovibacterium sp.
CTGAGTTTCTCCCCGATTTGTGAAAGAATAATGGTAACGAAAGCGGAGCTTTCCATTTCAATACGGCTGTGATTAAATCCGTTTTCTATGAAAGGAATCAAAAGCATGGGGGCGAGTTGGTAGTTCCCGTTTTCTGCTTGACAGAGAAAGGTAATGTTTTGCTTGTTCTCCGTTTTCAGTTGCTGGAATTCAATATAATTGCGTATGTATTTGATTTCCTTGTCTAAGGAGATGAAATCAGATCCGCAGTCGTATAGTATATACCTTAGCATATCGGAAAGCATGGCGATTTTTTCGGATGCAGAATTATCTCTTATATAGGTCATGGTATAAATGTTGTTCAGGGCATTAAAGAGAAAATGAGGATTTATTTGTGTTTTCAGGAATTTTAATTCACTTTCTGCCTTTTCTTTTCTTAGTTCACCGATTTCCAGCTTGGTCTTTTTTTCCTTTTCAATAAGATACCGGGCCAGACTAATCCAGAAGGCAACAAAACAAAGTACCGTATGCAGGAAGAAGGGGAAGAATACAATGTTGGGTCTTTCTTCCCAGTTGGGCGGGCGAAAAACAGCTATACTGATAGAAAGCATATCTGCAGAAGTGGCTAAAACGGCTGAAAACAAAAGAAAAATAAAATTCAGCAAATAAAACTTTGTTTTTTCTCTTTCAAAATAGCTTGGAATAAGGACCCGGGTGTTCACGGTATAAACAATAAATTGCATACTTGTAAACAGTGTGCCCATATAGAGTCCTCTTGCGAAGGTTTCCTGCACTCCCAATGCAAAATACAGCAGATAAATAACAGCCCATATCATGCAGGCAGATGAACTGGATGATGAAAAATTATAAAATCCCCTATTGCCCATGGAACCAAAGATAAGGCTTGCGGGATGAATAACTTCAGCATTTCAATGTGCGGGTCTTTTTTTTCAATGAAAGGGATTAACGATATTACATTTTTCCCGATTAGTCTTTCACACGGCTAAAAGTGAGGGTGCGAACCATCCAGTCGGGCAGTGATTTTTTCGGATTGCGGCCTTTCAGTTTCATGTACCAGCCCAGTTTTTCGATGATGGGCAGTTTGTGGGTTTCCACGAATTCAATCAGTGTTCCGTCGGGGTCGGCAATATAAGCGAAGTGCCCGGCGGCTTGTCCCATATCAAAGCTGTTGGCGCTGTTCACGGTAAAGGGGAATCCTTTCTGACGGCATTCCTGTTCCAGCAGTTCCATACCCTGTATGTCGAAACACAGGTGGATAAAGCCCAGTTCTCCCCAGATGCGTTCCCGGTAAATCTTTTCCGGTTTCCGTTCCAGAGGCTGGATCAGTTCGATCTGGGTGGGACCCAGCAACTTGCCGAACGGTCCGGTGCGGGGCTTGTGTCTCAGCAGTACCCGGCGGTATTTCTGCTCTCCTCCCGGAAGCACGGCCAGGTCATGAAAGCAGCCCGATTCGTCGTAGACAAGCTGGTCATATTCCAGAATATCGCTATACACTTTCCGGGCTTTTTCCATATCGGAAACGCCGATGACCATGCCGGCCACTCCTCCGGTAACCGATTGCTGTTTCAGGTAATGGACCGGTTCTTCCACTATTTCAAACAGGTTTCCATAGGGATCATTCAGGTAATAATGGTCTTCTCCCCCGGGTGCTTTGCTGATTTCGCCAAGCAGCTGAAAGCCGTTCCCTTTATGAATTTCATACGCTTTCCGGAGATTGCGGCATTTCATTTTGCAGATATAAATTCCACAGTCGCCCAACCTGATGTCGAAAACCGCTGGTCTGGGGGTCATGGCTGTATGCTGCCAGATCTCAAAACCTCCGCCTCCTTCCATATTCATGGCCAGGGCGGCATAACGTTCGCGTGGCTTGCCTTCCGTGTAGGGAAGCATGAGTTTGGCCGTCGCTGTATCTTCAAAAATCCGGATGTCCATTCCAAAGGCTTGCCTGTACCATTTCCAGGCTTCCTTTGCATTTTTTACCCCGATGCCGATTTGTTGAATACCGCAAATATTTTTTTCCATTTGGTTCTTTTTTTTCAATTCAACTTCCTGCAATTTGCGTAATTGCAGTTTTTTTTGCTCACCAACGCATGAAATTCTTCCATAAACATTTGTTTGTGAGTGCGAAAGTACTTTTGCTATAGTTCGTTTCATCTGCTTCGCTTTTATGAATCTGAATAGCTGGGAATTAATTCCTGATTTTTGTGACGAGTTGGTAATACAGAACCGGCAGGAAGCGTCTGATGTAGACCATCAGCAGTTCACTTCTGCCCACAAGAATTTCTTTCCGGTCTTTTTTTATAGCCTTCACAATTTGTATGGCACAGGCACGGGGATCCATGCCGTTGGCCTGTCCGTCGTCTAGCTTATTGTAGGAGGTTCCGTCACCGGTGACGGACTGAAGGGAGATCGCGGTTCTGATCCGTCCGGGAGAGACGATGGTTACCGGAATATGTTCGTCAGCCAGTTCTGCCCGCAGGGACTCAAAAAAACCCTGTAAGGCATGTTTGGATGCTGCATAGGCCGTACGCCAGGGGAACCCGAATTTCCCGGAAATGCTGCTGATTACAACCAAATGTCCGGTTCTTTTTTTTAGCATATGGGGAAGCACCAGCTTGGTCAGGGCCACCACACTGAAAAAGTTGAGTTCCATGAGCTGTCTGTCAATTTCCAGGGGGGTTTCCCGGGCCAGGGCACGCTGGCTGCGACCTGCGTTGCAGACAAGCAGATCAATTCCCCCGGTTTCTGAAATCACTTGCTTAACCAGTTCTTCCAGGCTGTTTGCGTCCGACAGGTCGGCTTGCTGTATCCAGCATTTTGCCGTGTCATTCAGGCAGGCGATACGGACCTGTTCCAGCTTTTCCGCGTTCCGGGCCGTCAGCACGGGAAAAGCTCCCTCTGCAGCAAAAGTATAAGCCAGGGCTTCCCCGATGCCCGATGAGGCTCCGGTGATCCAGACAACTTTATCTTTGAGGTTTTTCATATAATCTTGATGCAGGCGTTAAAAGTAGTACAATAAACCTGTATCCGCAAATTCGTTCCCCCTCCCCGGAGCCCCGTTTGTGCCGGGCATAAGAAGAGAAGGATACCGCACCGGAATCTGTTAAAAGCTCAGCTCACCCCGGATACGTATCCCTCCGTTGTCTGTGAAATCCTTATCCCGGAAAGAAGGATTGAACTGATGGACGTATTCGACCCGCAACACCTTAAAAATGTTGGTGAGTCCGAGCCCGATTTCCGTATAAGGCTTGCTGATCTCGTTGTGATAAAAATTGGGTAAGTCAAATACTCCGTCATAAGCATCGTTCAACGTGCCGTAATGCAGTTTGACGGAAAGAATTTCCCGCAGTTTCAGCTTCCGGACGAACGGGATCCTGTTCAGGAGAATGCCGCCTCCGTTGAAGTGCAGGTGGGTGTTGGTGTAAAGGTTATGGGCAAAGGCAGCAAAATGCAGCAGGTTGTACCGGTCTTTGGCAAACCCGAGCGACATGGAGCCTACAGGCTGGTCAAGCAGGTCATAGGGAGCTTTCCCGCTCAGAAAACCTGCATTAAATATGTAGTTCATAAATACCTGCCCGAAGTTGATACGGCCCTGTATGGCGCCGTGTAACTGGGCATACAGGCCTGCATGCTTCATGCTTTGTCCTGGCAGCAGGGTCTGTCCCACATCCATGCTCAGGCTGATTACCGGAATGGGGTTTACGTAATACACCCGGTCGAAAAAGTACTTGTCGTAACTTTGTCCGAAAGTGTACCTGAGATGGGCCATGAAACCGTAGTTTTTATAGCGGTCGTATGCCGTTCCGTTCCGGGCAAAGAATACGGCCGGGGTACTTTTGCTCAGTAACAGGTAAGGAGCGAATTCGATATGCGTGCCGTTCAGCGAATTGTATTCTGCACGGAATTCATAGTTTTCTTCCTTCTTCAGGTATGGGTTTTCTTCCCTGCTGGTGAACAGGGCGATAAAGTTACCGGTTCCCTTGTTGTTCGGATTGTTTTTGATAAAGCGCAGGTATTTGTCCTGGGAAAGCAGCATGTAGTCGTTTGAATAGTTAAAGCGAAAGATGAACCGGTCCGTTTCTCCGGGTTGCCAGATCAGGTTTGCGCCAAACTGAAACTCCTTGTTTCTTGTACCGTAACCAAGAAGGCCCCCTACAGAAAAATGCTCGGAAAACTGCTGGCTGGTTCTAAGCGGAATCGAAAACCGTTTGCCTTCGATGGTGTTGGTGCTGTAAATTTCGTATACTGGTCCTATATCGATTTTTCCCGCGTTCAGGTAACTGCTCAGTACCATGCCGCCAATTGCATCAATGCCTTTAACCACCTCTTGTTCACTGATTTTATCGACCCGGGTATGCGGATCTTCTTCCGGCCGGTCTGAGGCGAACTCGGGCTGGTCTTTCCAGGAAGCCGGCCGGATGGCATCAAGCCGGTCGGATGTGGAATACCGGGTTGTTTTGTTGATCAGCCAGTTTCCCGTTTCAATGTTTTGCATTCGTTTTGAGCTGTAAACGGAAACCGAATCGTTGCTCAGGCGGGTGGACAGGTTAACCCCGATGCGTTGTTCCTTGTAAAACCAGTTTCCGTTGGGTTGTTTGTTGTAAGAAACATGACCTTCAAAACCGTTTACAAAATTCAGGTTGGCATCTTTGGAAATATAGGCATCCAGGCTGGTAAGGGCAAAGCTTCCGTCTTCAATGGTAAAACGACCGGAGAACAACTGGTTGAATCTGTTTTTGGGGGCAAAGGAAAAATTAAAATATTTGGTGCTGTCGGTAAGGGTACTGTCATTCAGATACAGGTTGTAATGCGACAGGGCCGAACTGCTCAGCGGAGAGATAAAACCACGGTCAAGAATGAAAATCTGATCTTTATAAAAATCGAGTTCGGCTACCATATTTTTCAGGATCACACTTTCAAAAGCCTGCGTTAACCTCGGAAAGATGCTGCTCTTTTTGTGGTCCACCAGTTTTGCACTGTCTGCCGTAAAAGCCCGGGCTTCTTCATACAGGTACACGGGTGAAAAACGCAGGTCCTGACCGTCCACTTTTACCGTTACCTCATCCACATTGCCAAATGAGCGAATGATCCTGGAAGTAGTATCAACGGCAATGTAAAAGGTGGTGTTGGTCATGGTTTTATAGTCGGTCACCGCCAGCACCTGCTGGCGGTTCTTCTTTTTGTGTGCCTGTATCAGGTTAAACAAAACCCGTGCACGGGGTATTTCCGGTTTGATGGTTACCTCGTTGATCAGTCTTACTTCCGGTTGTAATTTAACCTGAAGCCGGGTGTCTCCCTTCCTTTTAACGGGGATTTCCTGCATGATGTAACCGACAGAAGATATACAGAGGGTATCACTTTGGGGAAATTTGATTGTGAAATTTCCGCCTGTATCGGTAATAGTTCCCTGCTGGGTTCCTTTCATCCAGACGTTTGCAAAAGGCAAAGCTTCCCCGTTGGTTTTATCTTCAACGGTACCGCTTAAAGTTTGCGAGAACCCTGCCAAAGCGGATAATGACAGTAGGAAAAGAATAATTAACCTGTTCCGCATGTCAAGCTCAGATTATTTGCCGTTATTTATTCTGTTTTTTTGCAGGAGCCAGTAAAGTCCTTTTACACCTATTTTTATATCGTCGAGATACAGCAGCACGAAAATTTTTTCTGTATAGGCAACAACCCCCCAGCCAACGGCCAGGTAATACATCCAGGGGTAAAACCCGAAGACGAAAAGGATAAAGAAAAATACACTTTGAATGTAACCTGCGGAAACGGCAGAATAGATATGCAGTCCGGGAATTTTTCCGAATCTGAAAAACGAAACCAGGTAGCTGAGCATAAAAACTCCCAGGAACAGATAGAGAATCCAGGCATGCGGTTCAATATCGGTCCATTTGAACAGAAAAAGTCCCAGCAGGGCCATGGCATAGGTGCAAATATCGGCCAGGTTGTCCAGGGCCGCGCCAAAATTGGTTTGCAGCTTAAACAGCCGGGCGATGTTTCCGTCGAGTACATCACTTATCAGGCTGATGCACAGCAGAACAACGAATCCTGTTTCGCGACCGGCCAGAGCCAGGATCAGGATGACCGGGAAAGCCAGCAAACGGTAAAGGCTGATCAGATTGGGTACATTCAGAATATTTTCTCCTTTAACAATTATTTTCTTCATGTTTTTGGTTTTCTGTTTTTCCCGGGTTCCCGGGATTTACGCCGGAGGCTTTCCGGAGCAGGATTTTATGAAAAAAACTGTCTGCATCAGCAGGCAGAATTTATGATATTATTTTTCTTCTTCTCTTCGAGTTTTCCGATAAAATAGCTCAACATGTTATGGATACTCTCCGGACTGACTTCTGCTCCTTCGTGCTCAAGGATCCGGTCGAGATTGCTTGTGTCAAAGCAAATGTTTGTGCCTGTATAACTTCCGGTAAAAGACATCCCGATAGAAATGATTCTTTCGCAGGCATTCATCTCTTTCCGGCTGATATTCATATCGGGAATCAGGGTAACAGGCATGAGCTTAGCCAGACTCTCAAGGATAAATTTGTTTTGTAGCGGTTTCTTTGCGATAAAATTCATGATAACCGGCAGCCGGGGTAATTCTGCTGTTCGCATCAGGTAGCCTGTTACCGTATCAATGGCGATCAGATTTTGTGTGGAATCCGGATCAATGCGGACCCGCAGGGAAATTCCCGGGTACTTGCGGGCCATGTTGTAAATTCTGCGGCTGAAATCGAAGATCCCGTAATCTGTTTTGGTGACTCCGGTCCGGTTGTTCCCGACTACCTGAGACAGGCGGATAATGTGGGCGTTCAGTCCGTTTTCTTTAATATGCCGTTTAATGATGTTCTCGGCGTACCGCTTTGATTGTTCATAATAGTTCCGGAAGACGTCGATTTCTTCATTCGGATAAAACTGCTCAAGAAAGGGAGTATCCGTTTTTCCACAGGAATAAGCCGTACTGATGAAAAAGAAACGTGAACCTTTGCCGGCATGTTGCCGGAATACACGGATGGAATTTTCCACGCCCTCCAGGTTGGTGGTAAAGATTTCGTCTTTTGATTTGAAATCGTATTTCAGACTGGCCGCAAAATGATAATAATCGATGGTACCGCTAAAGATCTCATTCAGCTTTTTTTGGGGCAGGGAGAAATGTGCTTCCTGCAGGGAATAGGGACAGATGTCCAGATGGGCAGGAACGGTAACGCCGTTGTTTACCTCGTTTAGTGCATCCGTCATTCGTTGTTCGGCAGAATATCTGGATTTTCCCCTTACCAGAGCCGTTACCAGGTAATTCCGGTCGAGCAATTCCTGAATAAAATGTGAAGCGACATACCCATTTGCTCCGTTGATCACTATTTTTCTCATTGCTTTCATGCTTTGCGAACGCTTTATTATATAAAAAAGCGGTACAATCTGTAAAAATAAAACTTAATTTTGAACAATTACAGGAAAAGAATCAGGATCAGCAGTACGCTTAATGGAATGGTAAGATTGTCGGATCCACGCCAGCCTGCCAGCTCGGCCAGTGTGCTGGTTCCGGCTATGGTCAGGGCCAGCCAGAATGTTTTCAGGTCAAAAAGCTCCCGGTGAAAATACAGAGCGATCAGACTGATGATAAAACTGGTCAGAAGAAAAGCCCCTGAGCCAATCCGGGTTTTATCGGTTTTTATTTTGAACAGGCTGATCTTTCCGTTGTTTTTTTGGGTATTCATGCCCAGAATGGCAGCCATCGGGTCGCAGACAGCCAGGATCAGCATGGGTAAAATATAAAGGAATTTGTTGTCCAGTTTTACGGAAATCAGAAAGGTAATGTATATGGAAAAGGGAAGCAGGTAGCTTCCAATGGATTTTCGCTGGATGTCGTGGATGGATTTCAGTTGTTTGCTGTACTGGGTGATGAACAGGGCTGCAAAGAAGATGGCTGCCAGGATCAGCACATACCAGTGTGAATTAAAGATATAGGGGAAGGGGATTGTGGCCAGGGTGGCCGTGAAATGGGCAAATTTCCGGGTGAATTCTCCTTTTATTTTCAATATCCTGTAATTGAATTCGTTAAAAGCCAGCAGGATGATGATCCCGATCAGGTAAATAAAAGCGATGGTTACGGTGTTGAGCATGTCTGAAAACGTTTCTTGGTTAAAAGTTATACTGCAAAACAAGTTCATTGAAAGCGACCCATGCGCCTCCTGCAATCAGACTGTCGAAACGGTCAAGAAAGCCGCCGTGCCCGGGGATCAGTTTACTGAAATCCTTTACCCGGTATTTCCGTTTGTACCAGGATGCCGCCAGATCACCGGCAAAGGCAAAAACAATGATTCCGGAAGAAAGGAGCAGGGAGCGGAATACGGTTCCTCCATACAGACTGCTTAACAGCCAGGCACTGAACAGGGCGGTGAGGCTACCCCCTACCAGTCCGCCCAGGGTCTTGTTCGGACTGATTAGGGGGAACAGCTTGGTTTTGCCCCAGAGCTGTCCGGTAATCTGGCTGAAACTGTCAAAAATGGAAAGTACCAGAAAGGAAAACAGGACCAGTTCCCGGTTCAGGCGGCTGAACAGAAAAAATCCGCCTGCAAGCATGGCATACAGCAGGACAGAAAGCAGGAAGAACAGAGTCAGGCGAAAGCCTGATCTCCGGAAAAGTCTGGACAGTTCGACTGTTCCCATGGCAATGATCAGCAGGGCCAGGTAACTGAATACGGCCGGATGAATGGTAATGCTGAAAAAGAGAATGTTTATGATCACAAAGTACGTGAAAAACTTGATGTAGCTTTCACGGGCAATTTTCGGATCTTTTTTTCTATTTATTATGTAAAAACCTAGACCTCCCAGGATAAAATAAATCAGTATAATTATGTAGATTGTTTTAATCATTTTCCTTAAGTTTTATCTCCATATCATGAGTATTCCCAGCCCTGCCATAAGAGCTGCATATCCGTACCTGAACCGGTGTTCGGAACACTCCGTTTTTATTTTGGCCAGCAGCCGGGGGCCCGTAACGGCCCCTATGGCCGAGCCGGTGCTGAGGAATCCTACCAGGGTCAGATCGATTTGTCCGACCAGAAAATGAGCGCCCACAGCAAAAAGGGTATTACAGAGAACAATCAGCAGGGAAGTCCCGAATACCACTTTCACGGGGATGTTCATGGAGAACAGTCCTGCCAGGACTGGAGCTGTGCCGCTGGTTCCGAAGGTTCCGGTTATCATGCCGGCAAAAAGTCCGAAAAAAGTGCCTTTGAAGGTTTTTACCGGGATTTTTTCGGTTTTCTTTTCCGGCCTTTTTCTTTCCCGCTTTTTTTTCCATGCACCCAGAAGCATATTCAGGGCAATAATCAGAGAATAGATGCCAAAGCTGTCTTTGAGCTGCGCTGCACTGATCCGGTTGGCAATTCCCGCGCCGATAAAGGCTCCGGCAATACCTGTTGCTGCAAATAAGGCAGCAATCCTGAAGTGAATGTTACTTCGGTGGTAATGTCCGACGGAACCAACCATGCAGACAGGAAGGGTGGCTACCAGCGAAGTGATGACAGCAGTTTGTGCCGGCACTTTCAAAACCAGGGTCAGCACGGGCAGGAAGATAAATCCGCCACCTCCGCCAAGCATGGTGCCGAAGAGTCCGACAAGCAGTCCGATAAGTGGCAGCAGATAATAAATAGGTTCTATAGCCGAGAAAAAGATCATAGATTTTTCTTGTGGAACATGGGGTTGCCGGTTGCTGACTGAGAGGTTTCAGGAAGCCTCCGGAATGAGAGAAAAGTCTTCCTGCCGGATTTGTTTGATGTAATTTATCTGGTGAACGGTCATGCGCGATGTCTTACCTGTTTTCCGGTTTTCCACCCGGATCTCTTTGGGGTAGATGTGTTCTCCGGAATTGTTAACCTGCATGTATTCCGACATGACGGTGAGCCGAACCAGCTTGTCCCGGCTATCATATTGTTCGATACGCAGGATTTGCTCTTTCCCGACCGATATGAACAGAATTCCGTAGCCTTTTTCTTCCGGATCGTACATTTTTATTTTGTGGCACGGGGTACTGTTTACCGTTCCCTTGCCCAGCATGGTAAAGGTAAATTTATAACCGGCCACTGTGCTGAACTGATTAATCGGAATTTCAGATCCCAGCATGTTCAGGTTACGCTGGCTGGCCCTGAATTTCTGAATTCTTCCTGTAGACGGCATGTAGATTTCAATAATTCCCTTTTTGTCGGGATAATCGGTGGTCAGAATTTTAGTGCCGTTTACTTTTTCCGGGGCGGTGAATTCAACCAGAACTTTCCTCAGCCGGTCAAACTGGGCGAAGGAAACTTTCATTTCCTTTATTTTGCTGTTCCCTTTTCCGTCTGTGGTTTCCAGATTCAGGCTCAGATGTACATTTTTCAGCGAAAGTTTTTGCCGGGAATTTTCAACCAGTTGTCTGGCATCGGCCTCATTGCTGCTGGCTCCGAGCCGGAGCAGACTGAAAATAAAACCGCAAAGGATGAAATATCGTCTCATTTTATTACGTTATGTGTGTCTCTGCAGCATGCTGCAGGTTGTCCGTTCAGCCTGCAAAGTTACCTATTCCTTTTTTTATTTTTTGCATGGTCTGCATTTTTCCTCTTCCGGAGTTTTTATTTTGCCTTCCAGAAAGCGTGGTCGGGTAAGCATAATGATGGCCGGGATAAGCAAAAGCGCACTGATGAGACAGGAAAAAATGGATACGACCACAAGCATCCCGAAATAGCGGAGTGGGGCGAACCCTGAAAAACACAGGGCGGCAAAGCCCACGATCACGGAAAAGGCATTGAATATGATTCCTCTTCCGGAGGTATTCAGGGTGGTGGTTATGGATTGCCTGCAATCGCCGTTCCGGGCGAATTCTTCCTTGTATCTCCAAAGGAAATGGATGGTGTAATCCACGCCAACCCCGATCATAATCGATGACAACAGGGCGGTGACAATATCCAGCGGAATACCGGCGAAGCCCATCAGTCCGAACAGGAATAGGGTTGAAAGCAGGAGGGGCAGGCTGCCTTTGAGTCCTGCTGAAAAAGACCGGAAGATAAGGCTCAGCATGACAAAGATGATAGACAGGGCAAGCAAAAGGGAGCTTATTTGCCCGTGGATGACCATCTCGGCAATCTGGATTTTGGACAGTCCGGGGCCGGCGATGCAAACCAGCTGTGGGTCGTTGCCGGTAATGCGGTTTAAGGATTTCAGTACCGACTTGCCGGTTTGATTGCTGCCGTCTTTCAGACTTACCAGAATG